>DAOTTV010000117.1:0-26226 GCA_034437755.1 Anaerolineae bacterium
CGCGGGTCGGGAGCGCGACGGTTTATCAGCGTCGTTGAGCGTGAGCTTTGAAAGTGTGAATGTTGTGAAAGTTTTGGTTGAGCTTTTTCAAAAGCTCATGGGCTTTAGGGCAAAGCCCTATAAGACTGCTTTTAGCCCCATGGCTTCAGCCTGAGGCTTGTCAAAATATTGCCACATTCAGCAGGCGCTCTACATCCTCATAGCTCACGCAAGAGAGCTTGAGCGCGTTTTCGATAAATGCGACAGTTCTTACTCTTCGTGGACTTCTTCTTCTTTCATGGCGTTACCCATCGCCCATAATGTCGGTGCCCATAAGCCGACGAAAATGCCCAGACGTTCTGCCGGCGCACGATCTTCTGACTCACGGCGTTGCAGGAACCAAATAGCGATGCTCCCGATGATGGATGCGAAAGTTGCAAGATACATCGTGTCAGCGGTAATACCCACATTGCGAAGAAACTTAATCATCAAGATTTTGTCCTTTGTCTATGTTTACGTTGAGCTTTCACTACTAACATATAAATTGCGTCTGAGTATGTTCCGTATTTTGCTTTAGAATCGTGTAAGAATTATCGACAAACGTCTCTCATGTCAGCCATAATGCGTTCGCTTCGTGACATTCATCTCACAATTAAGGATCATCACCTATGTTGCAACATTATCCTACGGAGTTATTCAGCACCTACAGCATCATCGCCCGCGACCCCGAAACGGGCTGGATTGGTGGCGCAGTGCAGACCCATCAGATGAGCGTCGGACGTTTGATACCGGTCATGCAGGCTGGCAGAGGCGTGATCGCGTCGCAATCGCTGGTTAACTTGCGCTATAACCCGATCGCGCTGACCATGCTCCAGCAAGGGCTCGCGCCCCAACAGATCGTCGATGGTCTGGTGGCGAGTGATCCACATGCCGCGCGGCGACAGGTCGCCGTGATGAACAACGCCGGGCAGATCGCGGCTTTCACTGGTGCGGGCTGTATCCGCGAGTACGGGCATCACATCGGCGCGAGCTACAGCGTCCACGCCAACATGATGACGCGCCCGACCGTCATCGACGCGATGCGCGCCGCCTACGAAGCCGCTGAAGGCGATCTCGCCCAGCGCATGGTCGCCGCTTTATATGCCGCACAAGCCGAAGATGGCGATATTCGCGGGATGCAATCCGCCGCGCTGAAGATCGTCAGTGGCGATTCGCAAACGCCAGCATGGGAGAGCGTCTACGATTTGCGCGTGGACGAACACGCAACCCCGCTGGACGAACTAGCGCGCCTCGTGCGCCTGCGCCGCGCCCAGCACATGGATAGCGACGGGCATCAGTTGCTCGCACAGGGGGCGCTTGAACCCGCGCTTGCACGCTGGCAGAGCGCCCGCGAGACCGCGCCCGAACTGCTGGAGTTGGCGTTCTGGCAGGCGGTGACATTGGCGGACTTGCGACCGACCGCCGATTCTGTGCAGACGGCGGCGGCGATCTTCAAGAAAGCGCTCGGACAAGCCGACCGTCGCCAGCATTGGCTTGATTTGATCGAGCGCATCAGTGCTAACGGTCTGATCGAACGTGCGGGCGCTGGCGAGGAATTACGGCGTGCTATAAGCACATGATAGCGTGGGCGGGATGTCAGCCCTTACGGATGTCTCAAGTGGCTTCTCAGATGATACCCAGCGCCTGAATCGCCATCACGATGACGACCAGGCAGGCGATGCTAGATGCCACGCCAGCGAGCAACCAGCCCAAGCCAGCGATTAAGAACTGGCTACCAGCGGTCAGCAAGCGACGTTGTTCGACGGTGGTCGTCGCGTCGGGGTCGTCGGCGTGGGCGTGCAGGGTCAACCAGCCTGACCAGGTGAAATACCAGCCCCGCGGTAGGCTGTGGCGGGCAAACGTGCCGAAGATGAACGCGAACACGGCGTGAATGGTGATGATGAGCATAGCGGATCGTGCCTCATGGCTTATGTGCGGGTGTCGGCTGTAGAGCGCAGTCTTTAATACGCGCCCACCGGAATCATGATCGTCAGCGTCGTGCCGGCTTCGGGCTGGCTTTCGATTTCAATATCGCCCCCGTACAGGCGCGCCCGATGGCGCATATTACGCAAGCCCAGGCCCAGACCGCCGTTGTTAGTAATCTCATCCACGTCGAAGCCGATGCCGTTATCTTCGACCGAGATAATCAGCGAGTGCTTGGTCAGCATCGCACACACGTTGATCTGGTCGGCTTCGGCATGGCGCACGGCATTACTCATCGCTTCGTTGACAATCAGGCAAATCGACTCAAAAGTGGCTGACGTGAAAGGCGACACGGTCTCCGGCGCATCGACCTGAATATCAATGCTGTGCGGCGCGTGCAGGCGGTCTTTCATGCGGTTTAAGCATTGATGCAGGGTGACTTTATCGTGCCCGCGCGAGCGCAAATCGCTGATGAACTGGCGAATATCGTCGATCACGTCGTTCAGGCTATCGACAATCGGGTTCAGGTCGTCGCCGGTCACTTCGTCCATACGGCGCATCAGCGAGACTTGCATCCCGATGCCGTATAAGGATTGGATGATGCCGTCGTGTAGCTCCATGCCGATGCGGTCGCGCTCTTCCAGCAGTTTGATGCGCCCTTCGCGCTCGCGCAGGTCGGTACTGGCGATCGCCAGCGCGGCATAGCCCGCCAGCGTTTCAACCAGTAGTTGATCTCCTTCGTTGAAGGGGTCGCCGTTGATCTTATCGGAGAGATACAGCATCCCATAAAGCTGGTTGCCAGCCATCACGGGCACGCCTAAAAAGCTCCCCATGTGCGGGTGATGCTCGGGCACGCCCGATGACCGCGGGTCGTCGCTCATATCATCGAGGATGATGCTGTGTCGCTCTTGCATAACCGTGCCGATCAAGCCCTTGCCGGTCGGCAGATGTGCAATCTTCGCGTATGTTTCGTCGTTGATGCCCGCCGTCTTAAAATAGCGCAAGCCTCCCTGACCATCAGGAATGCCGAGCGCGGCATACTTCGTCTGGGCGAGTTCCTTAGCGGCATGGGCAATACGCTCTAGCACCGCTTCGATATCGGTCGCTTCGGTCGCATATAAGACAGCTGATGAGATCTCTTTGAGGCGGTTCAATATATTACTCATGGCAAAATTGTGACATTCCTCACTAGTTAATTGTTGCATTTGTGACTAGAGTTATTACATTGTACCAAAAATAATGGTAAATATGAGGACAAAATTAGCAAGCCAAGGGGTTTAAGATGGCAAAAACGATCCGTATCCTAATTGCGGACGACCACTCTGTTGTGCGAGCAGGGTTAAAGTCTTTATTAGAACATCAAGGGCATTTCCGCGTGATTGCAGAAGCCTCCTCCGGCGAAGAAGCCGTAAAACTCGCGCAGGATCATCGGCCGGATGTCGCTGTACTTGATATTCGTATGCCCGGTATCTCAGGGATTGAAGCCTGCCGCCAGATTGTCAAAAATGTGCCGACCTGCCGTGTCGTCATGTTGACATCCTATGCCGAAGACGAATTGCTGATGTCCGCCATTCAAGCGGGTGCGTCGGGCTACGTCCTCAAGCGCATTGGCGATAACGAACTGGTGCAAGCTGTCGAGCGCGTCAGCCGTGGCGAAGGGATGCTCGATCCCGCGATGACTGCTAGCGTCTTTGCCGAAGTCCGCAAATCCAATCAAGCCCAAAACGCCGCCGCCTTCGGTGATCTCACGCCGCAGGAAATGGCTGTGCTGGCACACGTCGCGCAGGGCATGACCAACCGCCAGATCGCCGTCAAGCTCTATCTAGGCGAGGGCACTGTCCGCAATTACGTCAGCAGTATCCTCTCGAAAATTGGCGCGAGCAATCGTGCCGAAGCCGCCGCGTTCGCTGTCAAAAACAAGATCAGCGAATTTGTGCCGATCGACAACTGATCGAGCCATCACCCTCTACATTCGCATCAGCTCCATCAGCAGGCATGGTCATCGCGGCGATGCCTATTCGGGTTGCTTGTATAGCGATTGATGCGCTTGTTCGCCTCTTTTAATACGCTTGCGAAAAGATAGTGTATGCGCGGGTCGTGCTTGTGCTATGATAGCAACCCGAATTCTTATGCTCGATCGTGATGAATGCTTGAGGAGAGTTATTTGCTGATGTTATCCCGTCTCTATCGCTGGTCATTGCCCGTGATGCTCGTGTTAGGCTTGCTCGCTTTACCGCTACTGGCACAGGATGCCCCGCAGAACGACCTGACCAGCTTCGCAACCAATACCCCGCTAGCAGATGCCGATATGCCCGCTAGCGCGACCCCACAACCGGACGCGCCCGCGACTATCGAGCGCGATATGGGCGAACCGGTCGTGCTGGATTTGCCGGATGCCTGCGCCTACGTCCCCGGAGAAGCGACCAATCAGGCCTGTATCGACTTCATCAACGCCAATCCCGGACCGACTCTGCAAGAGATCAATGCCGATACCTATACGCTAGGGCAATATAGCTTCTGGCGTGTTGGGCCTTCAGCCATCACGACCTATGACGCACCCAACGGCGCACCCATCGGGTCGATTCCGCAGGGCTTCAACTTCGTCAATGCGATCAATCAGGTCGATGGCTGGATCCAGAGCGAGGACGGGCAATGGATTAGCCCTACCGACTCGACCTATGTCAGCGCGACCTACTTTCGCGGGGTACGCCTGCCGGATGACTGGCGTTTGCCCTTCGGCTGGATTTTAGATACCACCGGGATCTACGCCAGTCGTGTGCCGGGTGGCCCCAGCGACCCCGCAACCGGTCTCGTGCCCCTGCATTACGAGATCTTCACAATTTATGCCGAAGCCGTCGATGATGAGGGCTGGACGTGGTATCTCGTCGGGCCTGACCAGTGGGTGAAGCAGAGTTACATGACCGTCATCAAGCCCACGCCGCGCCCTGAAGGCGTGCGCGGTTACTGGGTGGCGGCGGACTTGTTCGAGCAATCCTTAGTCGCCTATCATGACAATCGTCCCATGTTCGCCACCATGATGAGTACCGGCTTGCCCGGCACCGAGACCAACGAAGGCCTGTTTGAAGTGTGGGCGCGGCTGGATCGCGATGGGATGAGCGGCGCGACCGGTGCGCCCAATGCCTACGCGCTCCAGAGCGTGCCGTGGGTGCAATACTTCGATGATGGTATCAGTATCCATGGTACTTACTGGCACGATACCTTCGGCTATCGGCGCAGTCGGGGCTGTGTCAATCTCAGTATCAGCGATGCCAAGTGGGTCTATGACTTCCTCGCACCGGAGAACCGCCCGCAGGGAGCTGATGCGCCGGCATATGTCTACATCTACAGCACGGGTGAATATCGCTGATGGCGAAACGCGCTAAACTGTGCGCCCACTGCCAGCAGACCGCCGACACGCTCTATCGCATCCAGTACGATGCCAGTGGCGAGTGGGTGTTTGTGTGCGGGGTCTGCTTGTGGACGTACAAGCGACCGGATAACCCGCATTACACCTACGGCGGCACATGGAAGCGGCGTAAGTGATCGCGCCGCCAAACGTTTACGCAAAAACCGCGCCCCGCGTGTTACGCTGTACCCACACCGATAATCAATAGTGGGGTGATGCGATGAGCGTCTATACATACTGGGATGAGGATGACCCGAACATCCTACGGACGGATATTATTGGCGACTGGCAGTGGGAGACCTATCTCGATACGATGTATAAGCTGGTATCGACCAAGCCCGATCATCATCGGGTTGATCACATCGTTGATCTGCGTCACAGCCAATCGGCCCCGCGTGAGGACGCGCTAGGTTATCTGCGGCGGATAGCCGAACAGCGCGAGAGCAACCCCGGCATCACTGTGATCGTCGGGGCGAGCCGCTTTATCGAAACCCTCCTAGAGACCTTCAGCCGAGTTTACAGCACGACCTTCACACCGAGCATCGTCGTCGAGACGCTAGCCGACGCTCATGCACGTATCGAACAGGCGCGAGTGTGCGATAACGCCAGCGCAAGCTAAACGAGGCGAATATGCCAGTTTGTCATGGGTGCCCCTTCGGTATGGTGCGGGCGAATCCCCGATGTTCTTCGTCATGCTCACGATTTTCAACATTTATTCGTGCTGGGTGCTGCAATGCTTCAACCGCGTGCTAGATGTGCGCGTGGATATGGGACGACAACTCGCGCTGTGGGCCTCGCGTCAGTGAGGATGACCACGCTTGAAAAAAAGCCAAGCATGCCCCACAATGTGGCGCGGTAACCGATAAGACGAGGAGAGACGCTTTGATGAAGGGACTCATTTTAAGTGGTGGCAAGGGAACACGCCTCTATCCGTTGACTTACACCCGCGCCAAACAACTGATGCCACTGGCGAACGTGCCCGTTCTCGTGCGCGTGATCGAGACCATCCGCGAGGCGGGCGTGCGCGAGATCGGCATTGTGGTCGGGGGGCATACCGCGCCCGAAATTCAAGCGACGATTGGCGATGGTAGCCAGTACGGGGTCGAGGTGACCTTCATCCATCAGCCGAGCCCGGATGGACTGGCACACGCCGTGATGATCGCGCAGGACTTCTTACAGGATGATCCCTTTGTGATGTTCCTCGGCGATAACGCGATCGAAGGCGGCATCAGTCGCTTGATCGGTGACTTCGCCGAGAATGACTGGAATAGCCAGATCGTATTGAAAGCCGTGCCCGACCCGACGCGCTACGGCGTGGCACAATTCCGCGCAGATGGCAGTATTGAACGCCTGATCGAAAAACCGCAAAACCCGCCCAGCAATCTCGCGCTGGTCGGCATCTATATGTTCGATCATCACATCTTCGAGGCTGTCCATGCCATCGCACCCTCAGCGCGGGGCGAGCTAGAAATCACCGATGCGATTCAATGGCTGATCGACCACGATTACACCGTCTTTCCGCACGTCCACGATGGCTGGTGGGTCGATACCGGAAAAGCGCCCGACATGCTCGAAGCCAATAGCTATGTGCTGGAAGAACTGACTCCCCGCATCCACGAGACCGCCCACATCGATGCGGCATCGACCGTCGATGCCCGTGTGACCCTGCAAGCGGGGGCGCGCATCATCAACAGCGTCGTGCGCGGCCCGACGATCATCGGCGCGAATACCGTCATCGAAAACAGCTACGTCGGGCCTTTCGCCAGCATCTATCAAGGCGTGACCGTCCGCAATTGCGAGATTGAACGCTGTATCATCCTTGAGAACAGCCAGATCACTGATGTCGATCAAATCCTGCGCGATAGCCTCATCGGGCGCAACGTGACCATCGACAGCATCAAAGACAAAAAGCCGCGCGGGGTCTCGATGGATATTGCCGATAATAGCCGTATCTCGCTCTAAGTGTGACAAGGGGCGCATCGTGCGCTATGATAGCCCTATAATGCAACGATTATTATTCCGAACAAAAGGGTAAACGAATGGCATCATTTTTACTCAAGGAACGGGTGCATGTTGGCTGGCGCTTTCTGGTCTTGTGGCTGCTGCTGACGAACATCGGCTTTATCATCGGGCTAAGCATTGAATTTGCGCTCTTTCAATCGGTGAATACGGCAATTGCAATTTTACTGACCGCCTTTTTACAAGCATGGGTGCTGGATCGTCACCTGCCGATTGCTGTGCTGTGGACGATTAGCACGGTCGTTTTCTGGTGGATTGGCGCGTTCGCCTCTTTCCAGATCATCGGCATGGCGACCCCCGACGTGCATCTCGTGGCGCGGGTGGGCTTCATCAGCCTGCTGGGCGGCGTGTTGATCGGCATCCCGCAATGGCTTCTTATGCGCGAGTGGATTCCGCAGGTGCGCTGGTGGTGGCTAGGGGTCAGCGCTTTAAGCTGGCTAGGGATTGTCCCCGGGCTGGCACTCATGCGTTATATCGAACGCTTTGAATTTATCGACGATCCCGACAAACGGTACGACATCACAACAGAACAGGTAGAGGATGGACAAGCAAAAGGTCAAGCAGTTGAAACGTGATATTAAACTGATCGTCATCGATCTCGATGGCACACTACTCAACACCCAGCACGCGCTCAGCGATCGTAACAAGCGCGTCATCAAGCAGGCGATTGCCGCTGGCGTGCAAGTCGCGCTGGCAACGGGCAAGACACGCGCCTCAGCACAGGGGGTGATCGACGACTTAGGGCTGGTCACGCCTGGCGTATACGTGCAGGGCTTGCTGATTTATACGTCCGATGGCAAAGTCCAGCATCAGCTAACGCTCGATAGCCGCGTGACGCGCCGCGTGATTCAATATGCCGAGGCGCAGGGCTTCGACCTGATCGCCTACAGTGGCGACCGCTTGCTGGTCAAGCGCAATGAAGAACCGGTCGCGGGCATCACGCGCTTCCATGAACCGGAACCGGAAGCAGTCGGGTCGCTCTTGAACATCGTCGCTGATACGACCATCAACAAGCTGATTATCATGGGACAAAATCAGCGCAAACTCAACGCGCTACGCTGGCAACTCAATCAGCAGGTGGGCGATCAAATTTCGATGACGACCGCCAGCATGATGCAATCGATCGAAGTGCTACCACGCGGGGCGGGCAAGGGCGCGGGTGTGCGTAAGCTCCTCAAGCTGATGGGCATCAAGCCCCAGCATGTGATGGCTATCGGCGATGCTGAAAACGACATCGAAATGCTGAAGGACGCGGGCTTCGCGGTGGCGATTGGCAATGCCAGCGATGATGTGAAAGCGGTCGCTGATGAAGTCGTCGCCAGCAACGACGATGACGGCGTTGCCGAAGCGATCGAAACCTTCATCCTGCCGGATCCCGAACCGGAAGCCACACCCGCTAGCGACGCGCCAGACAGCGAGAGCGCCGACGCACCCACGACCGATACATCAGACGAAAGCGAGAACAACCCCTCATGAAGAATATTCTCGTCACGGGCGGAGCGGGCTTCATCGGCAGTGCCTTCGTGCGCTATATGACCGCCGCCCACCCCGAATTGAACATCGTCACCTATGATAAGCTGACCTACGCCGGCAATCTCGATAACTTGCTCCCCGTCAAAACAGCGGCGAATCACGTCTTTGTGCCGGGCGATATCGCTGATTTAGAAGGCGTGCGCGCCACGTTCCAGCACCATCAGATTGATACCGTCGTCAACTTCGCGGCAGAAAGCCACGTCGATCGTAGTATTCTCGATCCCGAAGCCTTCATTCGTACCGATGTGTTCGGCGTGTACCGCCTGCTAGAAGCCTGCCGCCAGCACGAGATCGAGCGTTTTGTGCAGGTCTCCACCGATGAAGTCTACGGCGATGTTGAAAACGGCTTCAGCACTGAGACCGACAACTTCTTGCCCAATAGCCCCTATGCCGCCAGCAAAGCAGGGGGCGAACTGCTGGTACGCAGTTATTACGTGACCTATGGCATGGATGCAGTCATCACACGCGGTAGTAATACCTATGGGCCGTATCAATATCCTGAGAAGTTGATTCCGTTCTTCCTGACTGAAGCGCTCGAAGATCGTCCTCTGCCGCTGTATGGCGACGGGATGCAGATTCGGGATTGGTTGCACGTCGATGACCACGCGCGCGGCGTGGCGCGCGTGCTGTTCAATGGGACGGCGGGTGACGCCTACAACATCGCTGGCGAAGACCTGCGCCACAACATCGACGTGACGAAACTGCTCTTAGCGATTCTCGATAAGCCTGAGAGCCTCATCAAGCATGTGCGCGACCGCGAAGGACACGATCGCCGCTATGCGATGACTGCCGATAAACTGCGCGCGCTAGGCTGGGAACGGCAGTACAGCTTCGACGAGGGCTTGCGCCAGACTGTCCAATGGTACATCGACAATGATTGGTGGTGGCGCAAGATCAAGACCGGCGAGTATCTGGCGTATTACAAGCAACAGTACGCCGACCGCCTTGCCGAAGCCGATGCCAGCGATAACGCCTAGTACACGGCCATAAAAGTTTTTAGGGCTTTTGGGTCTTTCGTATTTTGCGTGGTCGCGCTGTTTTTGTCCCCTTTTTGAAAAAAGGGAACGCCAAAAGCTCATGGGTCGGCTATTGCACATGTTCGACATAAGAGCGTTTGGAAAAAGGTGACACCAACAACTAAAGTAACTACTCAGGTAGAGTCTTCTTGTGGAGTTTCACCCCACGCCCCAGCAGGGGATGTCTCCCCTGCACCCCAGTTTTGCCGACCGTAAAGCGTTCGGCGGGTACAGGTTCAACGGACGACCGTCTTTGTGGGGGGTCGGGGGCAACGCCCCTGAGTAGTTACAAACTAAATTGGTCAAGTATTAGCGCGATGCCCTCACGGGCGCGTCTCGGCGATGATGTCCGTGATAACCGCGACCGTCTGCGCGATCTGCTCATCCTGTGTGATCGTCGCGGGTACGTCGCTGGGGAGCGTGCCGTAATACGCGAACTGCGAATGATTGCCGCCCGCGATCGGGATGAAGCGCGTATCCGTCGGCATATCTGCGCGTCGTGATGTGATCTCATCGGGCGTGGCGATCGCATCCTGCGTCCCGTAGACCGACACTAACGGCACCTCACTGTCGGCGAGTACATCGCTGATCGGATAGCTGGCTAACCAGACCAGTGCCGCGACCTCTGTTGGGTTGCGGGCGGTGTAAGTGGCGGCGGTCGTCCCGCCCAACGAATGCCCGACCAGCACCCAGTGATTGACCGCGCTGAAATTCTCCATGATGTCGGTCGCGCCGTTAGGACGGAACAAGGTGATGTCCAGCGGCGCATCGACCACCCCGACGATGATCCCCTGCTCGGCAAGGCGACGGGCAAGCGGGGCGTAGGCTTCGGCGGGGATTTTGCCCCCCTGATAGATAATCACACCGGCTTGTGGCACTTGCATATTCGGGATAAAGCCGAGCCAGCGGCGGTTGGTGACGGTCACATTGCTATCGCTCTCTAAGGCGAGATCAACCTCCGGCTGTAACTCGCCGGTGGGGATCATCGCCCAGATCACGAAACCGCCACCGGTCAGCGTCAGTAAGATCACAATCACTAGCGGCACAATCCACCAGCGCCATGCACGCGTCTTGCTCGTTTGCATATCGTCCTTGTCCCTCACTCGTGTTCTAGTGGTCGGATAATCAGTACTAATCGGAGCATAGCACAGGCACATAAATCTCGTATGTGAAGATCACGCGCCCTTTAGAATTGATTTAACAATCAATGCTGACAATATATATGCAAAAACCATATACTGCGATCAACTATCAAATGATCATGAGAGGGCAAGGCGATGCCGGCGAGGAACAACTGGCAGTGACGTGGGTCGATGTTATCCCCGGGACGCAAGCAACGCCTGCATCATCATCCAGCACAGGTGTACGTGATTGTTGTCGGTCACGGAAGTGGCGTATGACGAATAGATAGACTGCACAGTTATATTCCGTTAGTGTTGGGCACTTTCACAGAAAATTCTCTTTTTACAAATCTTTATGCCATGAACGCTCAATGTGTGGTATATTAGATGTACATAAGAGCAAAGGCATCACTGTAACTTGACAAGGGAACATACGGTGATGGTACTTTCGCCTAATTAATGTGTGATGTGATAAGGGTGAATCACAGAAGCATCTTCTCCATATACGTAGATAACAGACGCAAATCTTCTACTGTGTGATGTGTGTCAGGGGGGTCGGGTGACCGCCCTGATATGCTTTAATGGCGCTGGAGCAAGAGATTGACCACGCCCATCGTTTGTTCGAGCTGGTCGGTCAATTGTGCCAGTCCCTCGAAGTCGTCGGTGTAATCCGTCAGGCGGGCATCCGCTTCGATGACGTACAAGCGCGTGAAGCCCAGCGCCAGCACTTCGCGCAGGGCATCGAGAGGATCGTTGCCGAAGGCGCGCAAGCCCAGCGGGTTATACTCCATCACCAGCGATAAGCGCGGCGAACGGGCGACCGTCTGCGTCATGCCGCGCAACGCGCCCAACTCAGCCCCTTCAATATCCATCTTGATGACATCCACCTGCTGGATGTCGTACTCTGCCAGCAGATCATCGACAGGCGCGGTACGAACGGTGAAGGTCTGCGGTTGGAAGCGCGCCCCGATGCGCGGGGCAATATCATGCTCATTGACCTGCGCCATCTGTACATCGCGCAGGCTCTCGTCATAATGGAGCGATCCGCTCGCGCTCATCATCAGATAATCGTATAACTCGGCTGTGCCCTCTTGCTCGGCAAGGGCGAGATTGAAAATGTCGATGTTGCCGCGTTTGCCCACGTTACGCGTGAGATAAGCGTGATTGCGCGGGTGTGGCTCAAAGGCGATCACCCGCCCGCGATGCCCGACGCGATCGCTCGCCAAGCGGGTGTAATAGCCGACATGCGCGCCAATATCGAGCACAGTCATGCCGGGTTCGATCAAGCGGGTGAGGTGGGTGGTCGTCTCCGGTTCGTGGCGCTCGGTCAGCAACTCTATCCGAAACCAGAAGGGATCATCGGGCATCGTGCGGAAGTCGCGGATGCGCTCTAGCAGGGGGATGACGAGATGCGCCATTGTCCCGTGTAAGCCGGCGTGGAACCAGCGCACGCGCTTCAACGTTTGTCGGTACAGGCTCAAGCTCATCTGTAACACGCTGTTGGATTTTGCCACGATCGTTCTCTACTCCCCGATGTTGTAATGTGCGCGTTAGCCTAAACCAATTTCGAGGGCGGGTCAATGAGTAATGCGGGGCGCGACACTGGCACGTCATAAAATCCCACGCCTGCGTGCGAGTCAGGCACGGGATTTGAAGAAGCTGAGCCGTCGGGCTGAGATCAGCGTTCGACTTCGACCTTACGCGTGTAAAACGCGACGTGGTTTTCGATCTGGCTAGCGGCGGATTTCGGCGTGGGGTAGTACCAGGCCGCATCGGTGACGGTCTCGCCGTCGATGGTGATGTTATAGTAGCTCGCAACGCCTTTCCACGGGCAACTGGTGGTGGTATCGCTCGCGCTCAGATAATCCGTGTTAACGCTCTCCGATGGGAAGTAGATATTGCCTTCGACAACTTCAAAGCTATCGCTCTCTGCCAGCACTACGCCGTTCAATGTCGCTTTTGCCATTGGGGTATCCTCTTCATTAGCTTGTTATCCATTACTCATTAGAGCATCTCACCGCGCGCATGCTTACCGCCTGTCATCATCTTCTAATACCGGCTCTTTGGGATGTCGCGTGGTTTTTGTGGCAGCGGCGTTGCCCCCTCCCACAAGGAACTATCGTTCCTTGACCTTGTTCATTCTGAACGCTATGCGTTCAAAAAAGCAGAAGTTTTTGGCGTTGCCTTTTTTTAAAAAGGGACAAAAAGAGCTTGACCACGCAAGATACAAAAGACCCCTAATACCCGATCAACCCAGCAAGAAGCGCAAGCCGACGAACAGCAGGAAGAAGCCGTACAAGCGCTTGACGGTCTTAGTCGGCAGACCAAGCGTGATGCGCGCGCCGATGATCGCGCCTAACATGAGCATGATCGCAATCGGCGCGGCGGTTGCGATGCTGACGTAGCCCGCGGGGGCTTCGGCAGTTGGCTGGGCAAAGGCCCACACTGCCGGTAACCCGACCGGCAATAGAAGCGCACCCAGCGATGTACCGGTGGCCAGTTTCTGGTCGAAGCCGCCGATAATCATCAGCGCGGGAACGATCACCACGCCGCCACCGATGCCGAATAAGCCGGATGCCACACCCGCGATCAAGCCTACGCCCAGCGCCAGCCCCAGCACCCGCGGACTCCGATAATCGACATCGCGCTCGGGCGGGGCGGAGACGGCTTCGCCGCGCAGTTCTTTTGCCCATTTGCGCGGGGCGATATACCGCCATGCCATCACGATCAGCAATACGCCGTAGCCCGTTTGTAGCTGGTCATCCGGCAAGCTGATTGCCAGCGTCGCCCCGACCCACGACATGACCGTCAATCCCAGCGCGATCATCGTCGCCGGTAAAATTTTGAGCTTATCCTGCCGATAATATTCGATACAAGCGAAGATCCCCACCGGCAACAAGAGTGCGCCCAGTGATGTACCGGTGGCGGCTTTTTGCGTAAAATCAAGGAATAAGATCAAGGCTGGTACGATGATTGCCCCACCGCCGATGCCGAACATCCCTGATAGCACGCCGGCAATCGCCCCGATTAAAATGAGAATCAAAAACCCTTCTGGCATGATATAAGCTCCTTAGCCGCAGTCTATTATGGTTTGTCTGTTGTCCGGTGGGGGATTGTGCCCGAAGATCGGGACTTGTGCTATCCCGCATGTGGATTGGTTTCATTAATGCGAACGGGCGACCCATGTCGATCGCCCGTCTTTTAATAATATTCGATGAGTTATCTTCTTGTATCAAGTGCCTAGGCTGGGGGGTTATCCGCTTCTTCTAGCGGGATCTCGTTATCGGCGATGAAACGCACGATATACGGATTTTCCAGCACGGGCATGGTCAATTTTTCGTCATCGCGCACGAGATAGAACTCGTATAGCTTGACGTAACGTGCGCCGTCATACGCATGGCGCACGCGCCTACATCTTTCGATTTCCCAATTACTGCTGAGCGCTGTCATCAGGTTATCGCCACCGGCAAAGCTCTCGGACTTGGCATCCCAGTGCTGGGTGGTCGTGCTTTGATATTGACTGTGATAATTTGCAACGTTGATCTTCTTTGCCATATTGGTTGATGACCTCGATAGTTTGAGCAGGTTCTCTTTTACTGTAGCGAATACAGGTTAAACGGGCTTTAACGCGCGTGCGACCACGTACCATACGCTGAAACGAGCATCGCAGGGTGTAGCCCGAACGCGGGCGAGTTCCCGCGCGGCTTCAGGCGAGTTGCACGAGGCTATCGACTGAGCTTTCCAGCTTTTCTTGCTTGCGCGGCAACACGTCAATCTGGCGTGTCTGGAGCATACGCACCACGAACGGATTGCTGATGACCGGCATGTAGACCGTCTCGTTATCGCGAGCGAGTTCGAAGTGATAGAGCGTCGTGCGTCGCCCACCGCCGAAGATAATATCTTCACGATAAGCTAATCCGACCAGTTTCCATTCGTTGCGTTGCGCGGTCAGCAGGCTATCAGCACCGGTATAGCTCTCGGTCTTCGGGCACCAGTGACGGTCAATATCCGTGTAATACTCGTGCGTGCTGTGACGGTTGTGTATTGTCATTGTGTTCAATCCCTAAAAACTAATGTCGCTGTATGTAGCATGACTATAGGCGAACGAGGGTGCGAAAGCGGCTTGCATCCATCATGATTTGCCGATGATGAATAGCACAGTGGATGTGGGGACGCTTATGTGCGTTTCCCAACGACATCAACCCAAAAAACAACGCATGATCGTAACGTGTGTGCTTGCATGTCCGGTTATACGGCAGTTGTTGTTGATATGCTTGAGAGCGATGTTGACGGTTGGCGATGGTGATGATGACGGGTGCGATTACGCCTGATGACTGGCTGTGCCAATATCCAACTGCATATCGCTTACACTATACCGGAAAAGTGATTGTGATAATTTTAACAATCTGTGAAGTTTTTCACATTTTAATCTAGTGTAGCGATAATGCTTGTTAAACATAACCAAACAAGCACACAAATTTGATCCCATATCACTGGTAAGATCTACCAAGTGTCATCTTAACTGTAATCGATTAAACGCTTACTTGTCACGACCTATCGCAGAAAATTTGTATAGTTTGCCTAAAAAAACGGGACATTACTCACAAATTTATGGACAATTGTCCACAAACGTCACCGACGACTACCTTAGACCCCTATGCTATAATATGGACGTATCGTAAGCGAGTTTATTGGACGCACGTATGCAATACGTCAATCGACAATATCCCCCCACACCAGACGAAAAACGAAAGCGCGAAGCCGAAGATGCGCGGCGTGAAGCCGAACTGAAGCTGAAGAACAATCGGCTTGGCGTGACGATCTTCCAGATTTCGTGGATTATGGTCTTCGTGTGTATGCTAGTGATCTACTGGTGGATGGGGTATCAACCGAATTGGCGACCGACCCCCGCCCAAGCGCCCAGCGCCATCCTGCCGACGATTGCGACAATCGCGCTGGTGGTCAGCGGGTGGTTTGCCCGTCGCGGCTTAAAAACTATCGAGGCGGTTGACCGCGCCGCGCCGGCGGATGCCAAACGCGCCTTCTTGCGCCCCTGGCGGATTGCGATCGGCTTGGGGACGCTGTTCTTGCTCATCATGACCGGTGCGTATATCGCCGTGCCCGCCAACAATGCGACGGCACAATTCGGTTATATCTATCGCCTGATGATCGGCTATCATGCGCTTCATGCGCTCGTCATCGGCTACATGATGATTCGTATCGACCAATTGAGCGATGACGGACGCTATCACGCTGAGAATAGCTGGCCGGTCGAAGGCGCGACCAAGCTCTGGTATTTCGTCGTGGTGGCTTGGTTGATGTTCTATCCCGTCTTGTACTTGCCGTACCTGATGTAACTGCCACAGCACGAGGTGGATCATGCTCACGACGACCGACAAACGCGACCGACTCCAGCAAGCTCTCGCCGAGCTAGAGCGCAACCGCGCTCATTTTAGCGAAGCCAGCTACACCGCGATGACGCAATTGCTCCAGCGCGAGCTAGAGCAACTGGACGTGCCCGACGTGAAGCCCGATACGCTCCCGACGCGCATCGACGAAATGCGGCTGGTGACGGTGATGTTTGTCGATATTGTCGACTCGACGACGATGGTCGAGAAGCTGGAAGAGAACGGGCATGATACCGCCGACTGGAAGCACATCATCGACGAAGCCCACCGTCGCATCGCTGAGATTGTCAATCGCTGGGATGGGCAGGTCGGGCAATATCTGGGCGATGGTGTGCTGTGTTTCTTCGGCGCACAACACAGCCGGGGCGAAGAAGCAACCTACGCCGTCTCCTCGGCGCTCGCCATCCGCCAGACTATCGCGCAGTACGCGCGTATCATCGCCAGCCGCTATAAGATCAACTTCGAGATTCGTATCGGCATCAGCACCGGGCGCGTGGTCGTCGGCATGATCGGCAGTGGCGAGATCAAGCAAGAGTTGCTAGCACTAGGCCCAGCGACCAACCTCGCTGCCCGCCTGCAAAGCCTCGCCCAGCCCAACACCGTCTTGATCGACGCGCCGACGCAAAATCGGGTGCGGCGACAATTCAACCTGCGCGCGCACAGTGCCGACGATCTCAAAGGCTTTGCCGAGCAGGTCGCGTATTACGAAGTGCTGGATCGCCAGTTAGAAGTCACAACGCAATTCGCCGAGACCAGCATCAACGGCATCAAAGTGCCGCTGGTCGGGCGCGAAGAGGACATCGCCTATTTGAATTATCTGGTCAATCGCGCTGTCGATGACGAGGTTTTCCAATCGGTGACGGTCATCGGTGATGTCGGCATCGGCAAGAGCCGCCTCTTGCAAGAGATGGCACAACGCGCCGATGAGGACTTCCATTGTGTCCTGATGCAAGCCAGCTACGAACAGCGCAATCGGGGCTATAACATCTTCTATGATTGGCTCTTGCGCCACTGTCGCATCACGGACGAGATGCCCTACGGTGAGGCGATCGTACGCATCGAAGATTGCCTCGCGCAGATTGCGCCCGTCCATGCCAGTGATGTCACCGCGCACGCCCTGGGATCGCTGGCAGGCTTGCCACAATTCCCCGCCGCCCAGATGACCATGCTCGATGATCTACTGGACTGGTTCGAGCAATTATCGCAACAGCGCCCGCTCTTCATCAGCGTCGATAACCTGCAATGGGTCGATCAACGGTCGGTGATGTTTATCGAGCGTCTGGTGCGCCATCTGGAGCGAGAGGTGGGCGTGTTGCTGGTCGGGGCGCGTCCCGAGTATCAGCGCAAGCACGAGCAGTATATGCAGTCCTACGCCTATCATACGCCGGTCGAGCTGGATGTGCTGACGACGGAAGCCACGCGCGAGTTGATCGAAGCTGTGCTTGAGCATGTTGAGCGCATCCCCTCACACATTGATGTCGCTGGTATCCTGACGCAACGTGCCGAGGGCAACCCGCTCTTCGCGCAGGAATTTCTGGCGCACCTCTTCGATCAAGAAGTGTTTGTTCAGCAAGCTGATACAACGTGGCGCTTCAACCTCAAACGGTCGAACAGCATCGATGATACCCTGCCCAACGGACTCGTCAGCATTTTGCAGGCACGTCTGGACGATTTGCCCTCGCCCGCCCGCCAGATCATCCAGATTGCGTCGATTTGCGGGCAGACCTTCTGGGATGACGCCGTGATGACGCTCAGCAAGAGCCGGCGCACGCATGACCTGCTTGCGATGCTGGTCACCAGCGGGATGATCATCCAAGAGAACCTGAGCGCCTTTCGCGCTAATAAGCAATATACCTTCCGTTATTCGCTCTATCGCGATGTGGCGTATAAGATGTTGCCGCGCCAACAGCGCATCGCCTACCACACGCAGATGAGCAACTGGCTCTTGCAGTATATCGCGGGCAAAACGCGCTATTATGCCCTGCTTGCCGATCAGTTCAACGCCAGCGAACAATACGGCGCGGCGCTCTATACGTATCTGGAAGCCGTCGAAGATAGCCTGAAGCGCGAGTTCTACAGCGATGCCCTGCGCTTGATCGATATCAGCCTCGCCATCGCGCGTGAAGTCCCCCGCGACGAAGCCCTGCCCGTCACCAGCAAGCTCTGGGCGTATCAGGGGCAGGCTCTGTTCGTGCTGGGGCGTTATGACGAAGCTAGCGCGGCATCGCAGACATCCCTGCGCTTGCTGGGCGAGATGCCCGATAACGCCCTGACCAACATCCAGATCATGTCCGAGCAGACACTCGGCTCATCCTACAGCAGTCTCGGCAATTACAATCACGCCTTCGACGCGCTGACCCGCGCCTATAATCTGCTTCATCACAGCGCGAGTGGCTTAATCTCGGCGGTCTTGCGCGCCTTTGGCGAGTTGTTGATGCGCCGCGGGCGGCTCAACGACAGCCTCGCCTATCATCGGCGTTCGCTGAGCCAAGCGCAAAAATCTGGCGACCAGAACTTGATCGCGCGTGCGCTGGCACAACTGGGTACGGTCGATATTGAGCGCGGGTATCTGGCGGATGCACTGGAAACCTTCGAGCAGACGCAGAACATCAACCAGCAGAAGAAATTGCCCTACGCCGAGACGCAAGATTTGCGCTACATGGGCACGATCTATCTCGCCCTCTTACAATCCGAGCGGGCGTATGCCTGTTTCGATCAAGCCTTGGCGATTGATACGGGAGTCGAGCAACATAACGTCTTGTTGCTGGCGTATCGCGGCTTAGCATGGCTGAATACCGGTCATATCGAAGGCTGGGAACAGGTCGAAGCGGCGTTCCAGCAGGGGCATCGGGATTTATACGTGATGCAACTCCTGCATCTGGTACATATGGACGCGCTCGCGCTCTTACAGGAGTATCAAGCGTGCGAAGCGGCGGCGCGGACGTTCCTGCGCGATGTCGTCGATGAAAACGAGTTGATGCGCGCGCGCGGCTTGCGCTGGTTGGGCTACGCGCAATATCACTTGCAAGCCCCCAACGCGCTCGATACGCTCTTAGAGGCGCTGGAACTGGAGCAGTATCACGGTGGGCGCGATGTGTGGTTATGTCACTTTGCGATTGCCGAGTATCACGACGATGGTAGCCAGTGGCAGGGCTATCATTATCGGCAGGCGGCGAAGATGCTGCAACAGCGTGCCGATGCCCTGCAAGCCCGCCCCAATGTCCACCGCGATTTTCTGGCGCATCCCATTGTTCAGCGCATCCTACGCAAGGTCGTGCGGACTGATTAGCTCATGATCCCGCGACTGAAATCACCAGTCGATCGGGGTCGAGGTAGGTCTGTGCCACGCGCAGGATGTCCGCGGGGGTCGGTTGATAGATACGCTCGCGATAACTCAACAGATAATCCAGCCCCAGCTGATACCGCTCAAGCCGATGAATGACGCTGGCGAGTCCGAGATTGCTCTCAAGGCGCAGGGGGACGCGCCCTGTGAAGTACGATTGGTTGTCGTCCAATTCCTGCGGGCTGACGGGTTCGGTGCAGAGGCGGCGCACCTGATCGCGCAATTGCTCGATTGTGATGTCCACATCATCGGGCGCGACACCGGCGGTGATGTGCCATGCCCCCTGGGCTTGCCCGCCTTCCAGCCGGCTATAGACGTAATAGGCTAGCCCTAATTCCTCGCGGATGACCAGCCCCACACGCCCCATCAAGCCGAACTCACCGAGAATGCTATTAGCGAGCGCTGCCGAGTAGTAATCGGGGGCGTGCTGTTCTGGCCCGATACTTCCTAGCACGATGTCGCTCTGCGCTTTGGCGGGGATATACGTATCCACGCGCTGAAGCTCTGTCGGCGCGGGTATCGGCTCGACGGACGGCAGGGGCGCTTGCTGGGGGGTCTGCCAGTCGCCCAACGCCGTATCAATCACATGTACCACCGTCTCCGCATCGACCGCGCCCGCGATCGTGATAATCATGCCCTGTGGCCCATAATGTGCGCGATGAAAGGCGTGCAGGTCGTCGCTAGTAATCTGTGGCAGAGAGTCCAGCGTGCCGTAGACGCTGTGATGGAAGGGATGACGGGGCGGGTATAGCGTGCGGCGGAACGTGCGTGCCGCCATGTAGCGCGTGTTCTGCATCCCGAAGCGCAGTTCGGTCAGGCGTTTGGCGCGTTCTTCCTGCACTTCTTCCGGCGGGAAGGTCGGGTGTTGCAGGGCATCCGCTAGAATGTCAATCAACGTCGGCAAATCTTCGCTCAGGGCGCGCGCGGTGAAGGTCATGCGGAAGTGCGAGGTGTCGAAGTCTAGCTCCGCGCCGATGTCTTCCAGCGCACCGTTGAGCGTGTCGAAGTCGCGGCTGTGCGTCCCGCTCAGCAAGAGCGCGGCGGTCATCGAGGCCACGCCGGCGCGGTCGGCGGCATCGCGCGCGCTCCCGACGGGTAACGACCCGCGCACGACGAAGCTATCGACCTGCGGATTGTTGTAAATCAGGAGGGTCACGCCGGTGGGCAGGGTGACGCGCTCAATATTGCGGCTGTTGGGCAGGGATGTGGCTGTCATCGGTCGGTATCGCTTTCGTCGTAGCCCGTCGGGATTAAGTAGCCGGTGATGCGATTACGGGCGATCAAATAGCGGTTGGCGACATCGCGCACATCGGCGCAGGTCACCGCATCAATACGATCGAGAAAGCGATCGTACCAGTGGCGATCGTTCATCATCGCTGATTGTGCCAGCCAGAAGGCCTGATTGGTCACGCTCTCGGCACCATAGGCGAAGGACGCGCGCGCTTGCTTTTTAGCACGCTGGAGTTCACGCTCAGTGATGCCCTCATCGCGCAGGCGGGCGAACGCGTTCAACAGGCGGGCTTCGGCTTCGACGTGCGTATAACCATCGTTGAGCGTGAGCGTCACGGTGTACAAATACGGGTCGATTGTCTCTGCCAGATCGCCGGAGACGTTCGCCGCCACGCCGGATTTGACCAGCGCCCGATAGAGGCGACTGGTGCGACTCTCGAGGCCGTCGCTCGATCCGGTCATGACGCTGTTCAACACATCCAGCTTAAACCAGTCATCGGCGGTGGTCGGCGGCGTGCGATGGGCGATCGCCAGAAATGCCGTCGCGCCCGGTTGCTCGACAGTGATCTTGCGCTCGCCTTGCTGGGGTGGCTCTGGGCGCACGAAGAGGCGCGGCTTCTCGCCGGCGGGTAAAGTGCCGAAGTGCGCTTCTAGCTTGCGGAGCATGGTCTCCGTCTCGAACGCGCCGACCGCCACCAGTACGGCGTTCGCTGGCACATAATGCTGGCGATAGTGCTGGGCGAGATCCTCGCGCGTGATCTGTTCGAGATCGACCATATCGCCGTAAATATCGTGGTGATAGCCGTGAACGCGGAACGCCGCCGCCCGTAATTCTTCCATCAGCCAGAAGAGCGGGCTATTCTCGCTCCCCTGTCGCTCGTTGATAATCACCTGCCGCTCGGATTCGGTCTCGTCCGCGTCGAACTGCGCGTTAATCATGCGGTCAGCCTCGGCACTCAGCGCAATGTCGATGCGGTCGGCGGGCAGAGTCGCGTAATACATGGTGCAATCAGTGCTGGTGAAGGCGTTCCATATGCCGCCCGCGCGGTCGATCTCACGATCGAGTACGCCGGCGGGATAACGCGCCGTCCCCTTGAACATCATATGCTCGACCCAGTGCGCGATACCGGTTTGTCCGGTGCGCTCGTTGCGGCTGCCGACCTGATACGCCACCCAGAAGCTAATCACGGGGGCGCTGTGGACTTCGCGGAGCATGACGGGCAGTCCGTTGGCTAATGTGTGCTGTGTGAAGGAAGTCATGGTGTTTTCTCGCTCTGGTTATGCGTGCATGGCGATCGGGGTCGCGCCGGTGCGTGGTCTATCGTTTGACGGGCGAGTATAACACAGGCGCTTGGATTTATCGCGGGCTGGTTGACGATTCATAGGCCTCTTATGCGATTCGCCCTCGACGAGCGCGAATAATCTGCTATCATCATGATTGAACGTTCATTCGGTTCTTGTGTGTGAGGCAAATGGATCACATCGACGATAAGCGCAAAGCAATCTTAGACACCACGCTGGATTTGGTCGCCAAGCATGGCTTCCATGGGACGGCGATGGCGAAGATTGCCAAGCAAGCCCACGTCAGCGCGGGTATCATCTACCATTATTTCGATGGCAAAGATGACTTGCTCCACGCGCTCTATCGTGACATCAAAGCGCAGTTAGGACGCGCCTTGATGGCCGGTGACCCGTACACGCTCACTGCGCCGCACAATCTCAAACGCTTATGGTTGAACGCCTACGATTTTTGCGTGCAACACCCGCGCGAGATTTTCTACCTTGAGCAATACGAGAACTCGCCCTATAGCGCCACGATCGACGCGAGCCACATGCAGGACGACCCGCATTACGCCCGCTTGCTACAGATGATGGCGGACGAGTTCGAGCGCGGGACGATCGAAGCCTTGCCGCTGATGGTCATCTACGAGATGACGATTGGCGTGGCGATCGGGCTAGCGAAGCGGCAGATTGCAGGCGCGGTACAACTGGATGACGCGCTCTTAGACCAGATTGCCATGTCCTGTTACGAAGCTGTACGCAAGCGATGAGCAGGCATAGCGTCAGCGTGTGAGGGGTGCGACCTTTTTTGGCGCTTTGGGATGTCGCGTGGTTTTTGTTGCAGGGGCGTTGCCCCCGCGCCCTCATAAGAAACTGTCGCTCCTTGATCTTGTTCAAAAAAGCAAAAGTCCATCACCAGAGGCTAAAGTCTCTGGCTACGAGCAAGGTAAGTCCACTGAAGGGACTAAGGCGCACTTCAGCGGGGTCAAAGCCACTTCCCCGCCACACCACTTAGCCGCGATGCTTTAGCTTGCGGCAGAAAAAGCGGCGCGACCTTTTTTTAACAAACGATGAATGAACATTCAATCAATCGTGAAGATCATAATGAGCGAAGCTATAATGGAGAGAACAACATGAGCAACTGGACAGCCGACAATATACCCGACCTGCGCGAGCGCGTGGCGATCGTCACCGGTGCCAATAGCGGGCTAGGCTACGCGAGTGCGCTCGCGCTCGCCCGTAAAAACGCGCACGTCGTCATGGCTTGTCGTAATCTAGACAAAGCCGCCACCGCCCGCGACGACATCCTACAACACGTCCCAGATGCAACGCTGAGCATCATGGCGCTTGATCTGGGCGATCTGGCTTCTGTACGCCAGTTCGCGCAGGATTTCCAGCGTGATTACGACCGCCTCGACATCTTGATGAATAACGCCGGCGTGATGGCAACGCCTTACCGCACCACTGTTGACGGCTTCGAGATGCAATTCGGGGTCAATCATCTGGGGCACTTCGCGCTGACGGGCTTGCTGATTGATGTCCTGCTGACGACACCTGCCAGCCGCGTGACTAGCGTCACCAGTAGCGCACAATACATGGGCGATATTCATCTGGATGATTTGCAGATGTCGCAGAATTACAGCCGCTACGGTGCTTATAGCCAGAGCAAGCTAGCGAACGTGCTGTTCGCCTTCGAGCTACAACGCCGCCTCGAAGCCATCGGCGCGCAGACCTTATCGAACGTCGCGCACCCCGGCTTATCCAATAGCAACCTGCAAACGACCACCGCCGAGAACTCCGGCAAAGTGTGGGAGCGCGTGGTCTACGGCATCGTCATGCCTCTGCTGGCACAGGACATCGACATGGGCGCACTGCCGCAACTATACGCCGCCACCAGCCCACAAGCCGAAGGTGGCAAGCACTACGCGCCGCGTCTGTTTGAAACGCGGGGTTACCCGACTGAAACCCGTGCCACTAAAAAAGCCTATGACACCGAGCTTGCACAAAGCCTCTGGCAAGCATCCGAGCGCCTGACCGCGATCGACTATGTCGCCCTCACACCTTGAGTCAGCCGCGTTATAACAGACCATCCCATACCATCCGCCCGCCCGCATGTGATACACTATGCGGGCTGTTGCTGTTATTATTATATTATTTATATATTTAAAGTAAACATATAATATTTGTGACAGATGTTGATAGGATTCACCGACTATTTACAAATTTCCTACGCACCTACCGCTATAATGTTTGTGATAGTGATCCAATCAGCGAGCCAAAAGGGAAGATATTAACATGGAAGACCCCCAAGCACGCCATCCCCTGCGCGATCGTCCCGCGCCGACCCCTGATGAAAACGCCGCAGGCAAATCGAAGCGGATCGCGCTCAAGATTCCCGGCAGTGTCGATCGCCCCTACGTGACTTATACCTTGCTGGTCATCAACGTGTTCTTGTTCGTCATGCGCTATATCAACGTTGAATCAGCGATTAGCATCCTGGAATGGGGCGTTGCCGATACGCAGGCAATTGTCAACGGTGGCGAGTATTATCGCCTGTTCACGGCGATGTTCCTGCATCTAAACGAGACGCACATCCTGTTCAATGGTATCGCGCTGTATTATCTGGGGATGAATCTGGAGCGCTTGTTCGGTCATGTCCGCTTCTTGACGATTTACATGCTCGGTGGCTTGACAGGATCGATTTTCATGCTGTTCCCCGGCGGCAGTGGGCTGGGGGCATCGGGCGCGGTCTTCGCCATCTGGGGCGCAGAATTGATCTTCCTCTACAAGCATCGGCAGATGTTCGGCGCGATGGCGCGTGAGCGTATCCGCAGTTCCTTGATCTTCATGGGCATGAACTTCGCGATTGGCTTCCTCGCCAATACGACCGATAGCGGCATCCGCATCAGCAATGCGGCGCATCTGGGCGGGTTGATCGGTGGCTTGATCCTGACGTGGTTCGTCGGGCCGCGCTTTGAAATCCAGCGCATGCAGACGACCAGCGCCGACGCACCGCTGATACAGGTGGTGCAGAGCAATCGCTTGGGCCAATGTGTGCGGTATCTCTTGTATTACAGCGCGGGCTTGCTGACGCTCTTGCTGATGGCGATGGTCATCCACTGACGGGCGGGCATCAGGTGCGCTGGATGCGCGTGTTGAATTCATCCAGGTCGATGATGTAACGGACGTGCTGACCATGCCCGATCAGTTCGCGGTCGTCCCAACAGCGCACCTCAATCCGGATGCGTCGCTCGTCAATGTGCGTGATCTCCGCCATTGCCGTCACCTTCTCGCCGATCGGCGTTGCTGAGATGTGACTCACGTTAACCTCGATGCCGACACTCGCCATGCCCTGCGGCAAGTACGGATCAACTGCCGAGACCGCCGCCGCTTCCATCAGGGCGATCATAGCCGGTGTCGCGTAGACATCCAGCGCACCACTGCCCATCGTCACCGCCGTTTGTGTATCGGTTACCGTGTCGATGCTCTCCCCGATCAAGCCCACTCGTAGCCCATTTTCGTATATGTTAATCACAGTTAACAACCCTACCTATCTTTTGTGGGTCTTTCGTATCTTGCGTGGTCAAGCTCCTTTTGTCCCCTTTTTGAAAAAAGGCAACACCAAAAACTTTTGGTGTTTTGAACGCTGCGCGTTCAAAGTGAACAAGGTCAAGGAACGATAGTTCCTCGTGGGGGTGCGGAGGCAAAGCCCCTGCGATAAAAACCACGCGAAATCCCAAAGAGCCTTTTTTGTCAATGATATTCTAGCTGTATTATAACCCGCGCTGTTTATCTGCTGGCATAAAGAATGTAGGTAACTACTCAGGTCAATTGATTGACGCCAGCTTCTGCCCTCAAGACAAGCACGGTTGAAGTCCCTCTCCTAGCCACATCGTGGCGGTCGGGAGAGGGATTTAGGGTGAGGGCT
>DAOTTV010000118.1:0-4848 GCA_034437755.1 Anaerolineae bacterium
CTCACCCTAAATCCCTCTCCCGACCGCCACTATGTGGCTAGGAGAGGGACTTCAACCGTGCTTGTCTTGAGGGCAGAAGCTGGCGTAAATCAATTGACCTGAGTAGTTACCCCTTCAGCTTAAATACGTCAAAATTCTGCTGACATTATACTCAAAATCATGACCAACACCTTAATCTAGGCGACGACGTTAAAAGCGTCGAGAATCGCACCGCTTATCTGGACGATATGCGTGCTGTCATCACGCCGATAGCCGAGACTTACTTCGCCGGTCGCTTTAGCCGCGATGGTGCGCGTCGCTTGATGCCACGCATTCTCGCCCGCTTCATGCCGGATGTCGATTTGCGCGATGCAGAAGCCTTCCGCACATGGGCGGCGACGCTCGCCCCGCGCTTGCAAGCGGCGCTAGTGACGGAGAGCGACCGCGCTTAATCCGCCTCAGCTTGCTTGACGAAGGCGAGTTCGCCGCTTTCGGTATCAGTCGTGACGACGATTGTATCGCCGGGCTGGAATTCGTCTTCGACGATGCGCTGGCTCAAGGGGCGCGTAATCAAGCGTTCAATCGCACGCTTGAGCGGGCGTGCCCCGTTGATCGGATCATACCCCTCTTTCAAGATCACGTTCTGCGCGCTCTCGGTCAGTTCCAGTGTCAAGCGTTGCGAGCGCAGACGATCGAAAATCCCGCGCATCTGTAATTGCAGAATATCGTGCAGAACGTCCATTGTCAGCGCGTTGAACGTGACGATTTCATCAATGCGATTCAAGAACTCGATGCGGAAGTATTGCTTCAAAAATGGGGTGAAGTCCTGCTCGGCATCGTCCTCTTGCGCGCCGAAGCCCAGCGATTTACTGCTCTCCTTCGTGCCGATATTGCTGGTCATGATGAACACGGCATGACGCGCATCGACGGTGCGCCCGTGCGAATCGCTGACGCGCCCTTCGTCGAAAATTTGCAGGAAAATATCGAACACTTCCGGCGCGGCTTTCTCGATCTCATCCAGTAACACCACACTATACGGGCGACGACGCAAGCCGTCCGTCAGTTGCCCGCCGCGATTGCTCTCTTTATAGCCCGGCGGTGACCCGATCAGACGCGCGACGGTGTGCGAATCGTGGAACTCGGACATATCGAGGCGCAGGATTGCGTCCTCAGTGCCGAAGAGCAACTCGGCTAATGCCCGCGCTAACTCGGTCTTGCCGACTCCCGATGTCCCCAGAAATAAGAACACCCCAATCGGGCGATTCGGATCGTTGAGACCGGCGCGCGCGGTACGAATCGCATCGGCAACCGTGTGGACAGCGTGATCCTGCCCGATGACGCGCTCGCACAAGAGCGCTTCTAGATTGGCGAGCCGTTTCTTCTCGTCTTTGGTCAGTTCGGTGATCGGGATGCCCGTCCATTCGGCTAGCACCGACGCGACATCTTGCACGCGCACATCGCGATCTTGCTCATCAGGACTCAAATCAGGATGAATCGTGCGGATGGTGACGCGGGTGCAGGCTTCGTCGAGCAAGTCCAGCGCCTTATCCGGCAGGCGACGATCGGGCAAGTAGCGCACCGAGAGCGTCACAGCGGTTTCGACCGTTTCGTCATCAATGTAGACGTTATGATGCTGTTCGAGGCGGTGCCGTTGCCCCTTGAGGATTTCGGCGGCATCGCGCTCTTCAGGTTCTTCCACGTCAATCGTGCGGAAGCGACGATCGAGCGCGGGGTCTTTGGCGATCGCCTTGCGATACTCCTCGTGTGTCGTCGCACCAATGCACATGATCTCGCCGCGTGCAAGCGCCGGCTTGAGGATGTTGGCGGCATCCAGATTGCTGTCGATGGTATCCCCTGCGCCGACAATCGTGTGAATCTCATCGATGAAGAGGATAATATCGCCCGCGTGTTTGATCTCCTCGACGATGCCGATCAGACGCTCCTCGAACTGCCCGCGTAAGCTCGTACCAGCGACTAGCGTCCCGATTTCAATCTGTACGATACGCATATCGAGCAGAGGGGCGGGGGCGGTGCGCGCCTGTATTGCATGGGCTAAGCCTTCGACAATCGCGGTCTTGCCGACACCAGCATCGCCCAGAAGCAGGGGATTGTTCTTCTTACTGCGCGAGAGCGTGCGAGCAACGGCGCGAATCTCGCGCGTGCGGGCGATCGCCTCGCTGATTTTGCCCGCCGCCGCTTGTTCGATCAGGTCGCGCCCATAGCGATCGAGCAGAGGGGTCGTGATGCCGCCGTCTTCGTCGCGCGGTTGGCGTGTCGTGCTGAACGGGCTATCGTCGTCAAAATCGAAAAGATCGTCGTCGAAGAACTCGTAATCGTCGCTCGCGTCCATATCAGTGAAGAGGTCGTCCGGCGGGGCGAAAATCTCTTGCTGTTCGTGGATCAGGCGTTGTAACCATTGGTTGAGATCGAAGCCCATGTCAATCAGCTTGCGGATCGGTACGCCTTCGCCTTCCTGCATCAGCGCCATTAACATATGCGCTTCTTTGATTTCTTGCGTCTTTTCTTGCTCCGCGAGGAAGATCGCCAGCGATAAGATCATTGCCGAGCGCGGGGTCAGGGGGAGTACGTCGCTCAGGGGGCCATCGCCGGTGCCGATCTCGCGCCGGATTTCGTTGCGGACGGAGCGCGGGTCGAAGCCGGCACGCTTGAGCAATTGCGTCGTCTCGCCGTCCCCGCGCGTCACCGCGATGAACAGATGCTCGGTGCCGATGTAATTGTGTCCGAGGCGGCGTGATTCTTCGGCGGCTTGGCTCAGCAAGGTCGAGCATCGCTCGCGCAGTTCTTTTTCTGGTATATCGGGCGAAGGAGTCATGGCGTGTCTTCTCTTTTTGTTTCAAGCGTTAGCAAATGGCGATTCATCGTCAAGGTTCGGGTGTGTCGTTTTCGCCTAGTATAACGGATTCTCGGCGCAGAGGTGATAGTATGAATCTGGGCAAACTTATGCTAACCTGTGGCGGTTGATGGGGTGCGCTGTTGGATCGCTATCCTTATCACCGAAAGTTAAGGGTCTTTCGTATCTTGCGTGGTCAAGCTCTTTTTGTTCCCTTTTTTCAAAAAGGGAACGCCAAAAACCACGCGACATCCCAAAGAGCCAAAGTTAATTAAGAGTTAGTGTTCAATTGTTCACTTTCGGCATTTACCCGTTATAATTGTTCTGTTATTCGATTGAAACACATCTGGACTCATTCATGTCAACTTCTGATCCGCATATTGGCAAACGACTAGGGGATTATTTAATCGAAGGCGTGCTCGGCACGGGCGGGATGGCGCGCGTCTATCGCGGGTATGATGATAATCTCGACCGTTACGCCGCCGTGAAAGTGATCGAACCCCAACTGATTGCCAGTGCCGAAGAAGATGAATACCGCGAACGCTTCTTGCGCGAGGCGCGGGCGATTGCCCGTTTGAATCATCCCGCTATCGTCGGGGTTTATCAATTCAATCAGGTGTCGAATTTATATTACATCGCGATGGAATACGTCGACGGGCGCAACCTGCGCGATATCCTCAAAGGGTATTTGCAACAGAGTCAACTGGTGCCGACCGAGCAACTGATAGGCGTGTTGCGCGATATTGGCAACGCGCTCGATTATGCCCACTCGCAGGACATCATTCATCGCGATGTCAAACCGTCGAATATCATCGTCAAACAAGACGGGCACGCCGTCCTCACCGATTTCGGCTTGGCGTTGAACGCGATGGAAGGCACGATCGGCAATACCTTCGGCAGTGTGCATTACATCGCCCCCGAACAGGCGATTTCTTCGGCGCAGGCTGTCCCGCAGAGCGACCAATACTCGCTGGCGATCGTCGCCTATGAATTGTTGACGGGGCGCGTACCCTTCGACGATGCCAGCGCGATGAGCGTCGCCCTCAAGCACATCAGCGATCCACCACCGCCGCCCACGGACATCAATCCTAATATTCCGGTCGAAGTCGAGCAGGTGATTCTCAAAGCGCTGGATAAAGATACTAACCGCCGCTATGCCACCGCGCGCGAGTTCGTCGCCGCGCTGGAAGACGCGTTCTCAGTGGTCGATAATCAGGATGTCGCCCTGCCGCCGCAACTGGCAGAAGCCAAAGACCCGCCCCCCACGCCCACCGGCTTAGAAATCGAAGCGGCGGACGTGCTGAAGCAGTGGCATGGCGACGACGAGCACAAAACCGCCCAACCCGCCGACGCAAGCGATGTGCGGCGCACCGGCACACAATCGATGTTCGTGCCAGCCGAGCCGGAAACGGCTTTCGGGCGCGGGTTATTGATCGGGGTCGTGGTCGCCCTGCTGATGCTCGCCGGCGTAGTCGGCTTGTTCTTCTCTGGTGCGCTCGATGGCGTGCTGGGCTATACCGCGATGACCGAAACGTCCGTCGCCTTCGTCGCCCAGCAGACGACCAGCGCCATCGAAGACGCAGAGCAGGCGGTACAAGCAAGCGACGCAACCGCCACCCAAAACGCTGTCGTCGATGAGAGCGCGACGATTAGCGCGAACTTCACCGCGACGGCGAGCGCACTGCTGACGGGAGTCGCCCGTACCGCGACCGCGCGGGCTGTCAGTGTTGGCGCGGATGACAGCGTAACGGCAACATCCAGCCCGACCGCGACCGAGACCGATGCACCCAGCCCGACCGCGACCAATACGGCAACATCCAGCCCGACCGCGACCGAGACCGACACACCCAGCCCGACCGCGACCTTCACGCCCAGTAACACGCCATCGCCGACAATGACACCGACACCGGCGATCAGCCTGCCGGACGATGAAAGCGATACGGCACAGGTCATGTTGCGCTACGATGGGCGCATGGTCATCATCGGCAATCGTGATACGCAGACGATCGACATTAGTG
>DAOTTV010000119.1:0-24063 GCA_034437755.1 Anaerolineae bacterium
CAAATGAGGCGACGGCGCGATGACCAGCACCCGCGCTAGATGCGGCGGCGGGGTATATTGGCTGAAGATATGGATCACATCGCCTGTCCGCTGTTCGTGACGGGTGATGCCCGATGTATCACCGACGACGAAAAACGTCTGGTCGGTCTGTGCGCCGTACTGATCAATGCCAGCTAACGTGTTTTGCACGTCATCAACGGTGTAATGCCCGTAAACGTTGACATAAGCGATGCGCTTGGGATGAAGCCACGTCATTGTATAGGTCATCTGTATTATCCCACAGACTCAAACTATCACTATTGTACCGCCGCTAAAAACTTTTGCTTTTTTGAACGCACAGCGTTCAAGATGAACAAGGTCAAGGAACGACAGTTCCTTGTGGAGGTGCGGGGGCAACGCCCCTGCAACAAAAACCACGCGAAATCCCAAAGAGCCAAAAAGCATTTGCTGTGACGGTCGCAACGTTTTATACTCAAACCATCTCGTGCATACAGTCATCACAGGGGAGAAATTGACATGCGAGCTATCGGTAAATTCATCTGGCGTTTTATGGTCATCTTTTCATTCATCGTGAATTTCGTGCTGATCGCGGTTTTGATCGTTGCCGGCTTATTCATCTTTCAAATCAAGAACCAAGTCGCCGACCCGCTGATCACTGGCTTGCACGCGACATCAGTCGGCTTGAACGATGCGACGATTGATTGGGTGATCCCCGTGCGCGATACGATTCCGGTCGAGCTCGATATTCCCCTGAATCAAAGCACAGTCGTCGTCCTCGATGAACCCGTGCCGCTGAACGTGAATGCGATCATCGATCTGCCGGGCTTAAACGCCAACGACGTGCCCGCGTTCGTCAGCTTGACCTTGCCGCGTGGGTTAGAATTGCCCGTGACGCTCGATCTGATGGTGCCCGTCGATGAACCGCTGGACATCGCGCTCGACGTACGCGCCGTGATCCCCCTCAGCCAGACGCAACTGCACGACCCGATCGACACGTTGGGCTTGTTGTTCGAGCCACTCTCGATCGGCTTGCATAACCTGCCCGATAATTATGGCGAAATCCCGGATTTCCTCTCGCAATTGCTGGAAAGCGACGACGCACAGAACTTACTGCTGGCAACTGATGGCACGGGCTTCAACGCGCAGAGCTACCAACCCTGGCCCGGGTATAGTCGTACTGCTGGCTTAAATTATCAACTGTTTAGCGCACCCTACCCCGAAGATAGCGAAGCCATGCCAACGGGACTTGTCAACCCAGGCGGTATTCCGGTGCTGGATCAGTTGATCCGGCCACAGGTGCAATACGAAGGTGCCGACCTACAACAACCCCTGAGCGCACAATCACTGAACGTCCCCGAGTATACGTATGATGGAAGTATGGCGGACTATTACAATAATATTCAGGCGCAGATCGAAGCGGGGAATACCGGCGTTTTCGATACACAAGCGTTGAGCGACCCGAGCAACACCGAACCGGAAGATTTCAGCGTGATCCCAACGCCGAGCGCACCCTAGCAAGCGACTATTTTTAACCCGACCTGATGACCGAAGCGACGAAAGATGAGCGCATGACAGACGACGCACCACGCATTTGTGATTACGAAGGCTCGACCTACCGCACCGATTTTTGGGAGGGGCGTGGGCGCAATTACGAAGATTTGGTCGAACGACAAGTATTACGGCAATTGCTCCCCACACACGGCAAACGCCTGCTCGAACTGGGCGCGGGCTTCGGTCGCCTGACGACGGAGTATCGCGCTTATGACCACGTCGTCCTGCTCGATTATTCGTTTTCGCAATTACAGTACGCGCGCGACCAACTGGGCGACAAGGGCTATACCTATGTTGCCGCCGATGCCTATCACCTGCCCTTCCGGCGCGGTGTGTTCGACGGCGCGACGATGATTCGCGTCATCCATCACTTCGAGAACGTCCCGCAGGTACTCGGCGCAGTCCGGCGCGTCCTCGCTGATGATGCCCTGTTCATCCTCGAGTATGCCAACAAGCGCAACTTGAAAGCCGTCCTGCGCCATCGGCTCGGTCAACAGGCGTGGAATCCATTCGATCTCACGCCTGTCGAATTTGTCGAGCTAAATTTCAACTTTCATCCGCAGTACATTCAGGAACAATTGCACGCCGCGCACTTCGACACTGAGCGCCAGATTCCGGTCTCGTTCTTACGCTTGGGGCTTCTCAAGCGTCTGTTACCCGCCCGCGCATTAGTACAAATCGATCGCCTGCTCCAGCGCACGGACGCGCTCATCACACCCAGCGTCTTCACGCAGAATCGCACAACGGGCGACAGCGCGAATCAAGTCGATATTGCTGATCATGCGATCTTCGCGTGCCCACTGACGAGTGACGAATTGGTGCGCGAAGGCGACCTGCTCATCAATGCTGAGGGCCTGCGCTGGCAAATCCGCGATGGCATCTACGATTTCAAGACCGTTGTTGAATAATCATCCCTGCCCCATGTTGATGCGCGTCTGCTTAGGGATTTCGACGATGATGATGTCGTTCTCCGCAAGATGATAGCGAATCGGATCAGTGATGACGAAAGAGGGGATATTACGCACGTAACGCCCATACTGCACGTCGCGCTTGTGCGTCCCGACATAGCCTTCGATGAACAAATGTACATCAGCGATGTACACATCCAAGCCATCGGGCATAATGCCGGGGATGCGCGTCTGGATATAGATCGAGTCGTTGTCTTCACGAATATCGAGGCGCGTGGCAGTACGATAGTTCATCCATCCTACTGGTTGCAGGGTGGGCGGTGGTGTTTGATGGAAGAGCCACCAAATAATTGGTTTTTTACTCATCGAGCAAGCTCCCCGATAGCCACGTGCGATCATTCCTATTATAACAGCCCTCTGCACGAATTGCGATTAACATCTGCGCCAATATTGCTGGCAATTATTCTGCAAAAATTTAGACCGATAGCCGACACGAAAGCGGGCTTTGTGTTAAAATAAGCGTACGTTTTGTTTAAGCACAGGCAAGGGAAATCCCATGCGGGCTGATTTTTCACTCGATTATGATGTAATCACGGTCGAGCGTTCCCAAAAATTATACTTGATGGCACGCTTTGAGGCGGGGTCAGCGCCGGGGGATACTATTCGTCGCCCCTTGAATTTAAGCCTAATAATTGACCGTAGCGGGTCGATGGCGGGCGATAAGATCGACTATACCAAGCAAGCCGCCCAATTTCTTGTCCAGCATCTCGGCACGCGTGATCGCCTGTCGATCGTGCTGTATAACGACAAAGTCGAGACCTTGCTCCTGCCGGAATATGTCGGCAACAAGGATTCGATCACCCAGCTGATCGAGCGTGTGCGCGTGCGCGGTACAACCAATCTCAGCGGCGGTTGGCTAGAAGGCTGTAAGAACGTCGCGCAATACCTCTCCGATAAAACGCTCAACCGCGTGCTTCTGATGAGCGACGGTCTCGCCAATCGCGGAGTCACTGACGAAGCAACGCTGGTGACGATGGCGACGCAAAAATACGAAGAAGGTGTGAGTACAACCGCGATGGGCTTAGGCAAGGACTTCAACGAAGATTTGATGATGGCGATGGCATCCGCTGGCGGTGGCGCGTTTTACTTCATCGAAAGTCCCGAAGTCACGCCGACGATCTTTCAGGAAGAACTCTCTGGCTTGTTGAGCGTGGTCGGGCAAAACCTGATGATTACCGTCGAACAAGGGCAATACGTGACCGGCATCCGCCAGCTGAACGCCTACCCGACCGACACCGACGGCAAGCATACGAGCTTTAAACTGGGCGATATCTTCGGCAATGAGTTAAAGACACTCGTGCTAGAGTTATCGATCCCAGCGATGAACACCATCGGCGAAGAAGAAATTGCCGTGTTACGCTTCGAGTACGACGAAATCGCGGGGGATACCACCACGCACCACGTCAAAACTCTGCCGGTGATGGTCAACGTGCGCCCCTCTGCCGAGCCTGCGCCCCTGCTCAATCCTGAAGTTGCCGAGTCGGTCTTATTGCTGAAGGCGGCACGCGCGCGCCAACAGGCGGTGAAATTAGCCGATCGCGGCGACTATCACGAGGCGGCATCCCTGCTCCAGCAAGTCGTGGATGAGATCGCTAAGGCGCAACTCGACAACGAACAACTGACAGAAGAGAAAATCGCGCTCAGCGCACAAGCCGATAAGCTGGCACTGGGGGCGAGCGCCTACGATGAATACAGCCGCAAGACGATGTCAACGCAAGCCTTCTACACGATGATCAACCGCCACGACGATACAGTAATGCTCCGGCGACGTGAGAAAAAACGCGATCAAGATGGCGAAGGCAAGGACGCACTGCAAGAGGCGCAACAAGCCGATGGGGCTAACAAACGCCGCACGATGGAATCGATCCCAGCCGTGCGCGACGAACCCTCCAACGTTCAACGTCAACCGGGCGTGACCCCGACACACGTCACATGGAAAGACCAAACCTTCGCGCTCACGGGCGATATTATTCGCCTTGGACGCTCCTCGCACAACGAGATCATCATCAACGAAAAAGGGGTCTCGCGCTTCCATGCACACATCCAGCGCAACAGTGATACGCTCTACCTGGAAGACCTCGGCAGTACCAACGGCACGCGCGTCAACGGTAAAGCGCTGGAAAACGCCCACAAGCACGCGCTGAGCGTGGGTGATATTGTCTACCTGTGCGACGAAAAACTCGTATTCGATAAGCAAACCTAAGACGGTTTTCTACACACATACCACCAACACGATGAGGACATCATGGCAGAACAAGACTACTATCCGATTGACATTGCCGGTATCAAGCGCGAATTGCCAAAGTTTGAAGTTGCCCCCGGCGTGACAATCGCCGTACTCAATATTCTAGGCGATACCGAACTGGTGACAGCGGCGGCACGCGCCCTCGCCGAGCAACTGCGCGCGAAAGATTTCAAAGCATTAATCACAGCAGAGGCGAAGTCCATCCCGCTGATACACGCGCTCAGCGTCGAACTGGATAACATGCCCTACGTCGTTCTCCGCAAGTCATACAAGCCCTACATGGGCGCGGCGCTCAAATCAACGACTGAGAGCATCACCACCGGCAAAGAGCAGACGCTCTACCTCGATGAGAAAGATCATGATCTCGTGCGCGGTGATAAAGTCGCCATCATTGATGACGTGATCTCGACCGGTAGTACCGTCAGCGGTATCCGCGAGATTCTCGATCAAGCGAACGCGACCATCGCCGTTGAAGCGGCGATCCTGACCGAGGGCCACCCCGAGCAATGGCAACACATCATCGCGCTCGGTCATCTACCGCTGTGGATCGACGACGAAGCCGAAGACGACGGAGCATAACTGATCGTGGGCGTGCATATTCGGACATTTACATGGGATGATACGGCGGATGTCGTCGCGCTAGCGAACGCCTCGCTGTTAGCTGATGGCGAAGCCCCGCATATCACGGCGTCGTACCTGCGCCAGCGCTACAGCGTCGCGACCGCCCAGCTTGAGAATTCGATCGTCGCCGTCACTGAAGCCGATGAAGTCGTCGGTGCGAATATGACGCTCTTCGGCAAGGCACAGGGCAAAGGCCTCGCCACGCTCTACATTCATCCTGACTGGCGCACGAACAATCTCGGGCAACGGGTGGTGATCGCGGGTGATGACCGCTTGTTGAAGCATGGCGCGCGCGTTTGCCCGCCCGATCAACCGCTCTATCTCCTGCGTTCGGTCGATGCACGCCAGCACTATCAGCGCGATTTACTACAAACACTGGATTACAGCGTCGAGCGTCATTTTTACGGCATGGCGCTCGACCTGCCCGACAGCATCGACATACCGCCCCTCGCCGAGGGCTTATCGCTTCGTCCCTTCGCGCCGGATGATGATGCACAGGCACGCGCCCTCCATGCGACCTACGACAGCGCCTTCCGCGATGCGTGGGGACAGCGGCAGGGGACGACCTTCGACTCATGGAAGCGCACCTTCATGAGCGCCGACACGGACTATAGCCTGTGGCATACAGTGTGGGATGATGACGCGGATCGTCTGGTGGCGTTCACGATCAATCTGGTCGATCCGGCAGGCATCCAACAAGGCAAAGTGCGCTCGCTAGGTGTCCACCCTGATTATCGGCAGCGCGGCATCGCGATGACACTGCTCCAGCACAGTTTCGCACAGTTCATCACGCGTGATCTCGTGCGTGCCGTTCTCAACGTCGATGGCTCTGCCGATACCAACCCGCTCCGGCTCTATCAGCGGGCTGGCATGCACCAAGAAAGCCACGATCTCATCCTGCGCCGTATCTTGCGCGGGCTAGCTGAGGACATCGACGATTAACGCCACATGCCTGACGCTTGCCCTATTGTCCAGCAGGCGACGGTTGCACACGCCCCGCCCCCTCCCTAGAATGAAATGCGATTCCGTATAGTGATCTAGGAATACATCGTGGAAGCCATTGATCCATCGTCTATTCGTAACGCGCTCAATCGCTGGTGGCAACGCTATATCGCCAGCGGTGACCTGACTATCCTGCTGATTGTATTCGTTTTGCTCTTGCAACCAGCGCTCGCTTTACAGGCGGCAGGCTGGCCGATCACGCTTAACATCGCCATCCCAACGCTGGTCATAAGCGTGCTGTTCGGCTATGCACTGGCACGCAGTCGCTATAACGAACTCGTCGCGCTGTTCATCAGCCTGATTTACGGCATCGTCGGCGTATTGTTGATCGCGGCGATTGCGCTGGATGGCGTGCGCCTCGTGCGTGGCATAGAAAACGTCATCGGGCGCACGATACAGTGGGGCTATGACGCGGCAACCGGCGGCATCAATCAGGATCCGCTGGTCTTTACGCTGGTGGTCGCCCTGCTATTCTGGTTCTTCGGCTACAATGCGACGTGGCACGTCTTCCGCATCGATCGGGTGTGGCGCGTGATTATCCCGCCGGCGATGATTCTGATCGTCAATATGGTGGTCTACGCGGGGGATACCAATCTCGATCTGTATTTGCTCCTGTTCATCTTCGTGGCACTCTTGCTGGTCGTCCAGAGCAATTTAGACGCGCGCGAATGGGATTGGTACGTCCACGGCGTGCGCGTCCCTAAGAACATGCGCCAGCAGTTCATCACCGTTGGCGCGGCAATTTCGCTGGTCGCGCTCGTGCTAGCATGGGCGATTCCGTCGACCCCCCTGCAAGATCGCCTCGATCGCTTTCAGGAGTTTTTAGCACGCGAGGGCTTCCGCGAGATGGCTGAAGTGTTCAATCGGCTGGTCGAACCAGTCGAGAGCGACGGCCCCGCCACTGCCGATTATTACGGCGGCAACACGCTCAATCTCGGCGGGGCGATCACGCTCGGCAATCAAGAGATCATGCGCGTCACCGCCCCCAATCAGTACCGCCACTACTGGAAATCACGCGTGTTCGAGCGCTATCAAAACGGCTCATGGTCGCCCTCAGCGACGCGCCGCGTGCCCGACATCAACGCGCCGATCGAGATCGATCACCCTGATAGCACCGGTGCTGGACGCGCCATCATCCAGCAACAGATCAACATGCAATCAGCGACGCGCCTCTATTACTACGCGCCGCACCCGCTGACCGTTGATGGCACCGGACGCATTGACCTCTATCGCACCAACGGCGATCAGGACGACCCCGACTCGGCGATGAATGTCAGCGTCATTCGCCCCCTGCGTGTGATCGAAGCTGGCGATAGATATACTGCCCAGAGCGCCATCAGCACCGCGAGCGCGTTCGATTTGCGCACGGCAAGCACCGATTATCCGGCGTGGGTCACATCGGCGAACACGTCTGCCGGCGACGTGAGCCCGCGCACCGCCGCCCTCGCCCGTCAGATCGTCGATAACGCCAACGCTGTCACTGTCTACGATCAGGCGAAAGCCATCGAAATCTGGCTGAGATCGAACATCGCCTATAACGAGAGCATCCCCTCACCGCCCGTCGGCGCGGATGCGGTCGATTGGTTCTTGTACGAAATACAGGAAGGCTATTGCACCTATTACGCCACGTCGATGGTCGTGATGTTGCGTAGTCTGGGGATTCCAGCGCGGATGGCGGCGGGCTTCGCCGAGGGCGAGTACGACACGGCAACCGGACAATACATCGTGCGCGAGCGCGACGCACATACATGGGTCGAGGTCTACTTCCCGGAATTTGGCTGGGTGCCCTTCGAGCCGACCGCCGCCCAAAGCCCACTCGACCGCGAAGGCGATTTACGTCAGCAAGAGCCACAAGTGCCTGAGTCGCCCGCCCTGCCAACGCTGACCCTGACACCGACACAAATACCGCCGACGGCAACCTCGCAACTCACGCCGACACCGCCGGACGACACGCCACCACAGGACAACAACGACGCGCAACCGCCGACGGTCACGCCGACACCTAGCCCGACACCGACCGCAACGCCGGTCATCATCCCGACGCAATCGCCCACGGTGCAACCGCCCGAAGCGCCCACAAGCGGCTTGCTGAACCTCTTACTGCCCGCGCTGATTATCGCACTGGTTCTGCTGGCAGTCATGATCCTGCTGGTGTTGATAGCGCTGTTTATCTGGTGGTGGTGGGAGTGGCGCGGGATGGGCGGCATGAGTCCGGTGGCGCGTGCTTACGCCCGTCTTGAGCGGTATATCGCTTTGATCGGCATCCGCGCTGATAAGAGCGACACGCCCGAAGAACGGCGCATCACGATCGTGAAGCAATTGCCACGCGCTGAACGTCCGGTGACGGTGATCACGCGCACGTATATGGACGAACGCTATGGCAATCGCTCACAGGCGGGATCAGCACGGGGCGCACAGAACGCCCAGCGTGCCGACGAGGCATGGCGCGATACCCGCCCGAATATCTTACGTCGCTGGCTACGTCGCCTCAATCCGTTTAGCCGCGATTGATGCGCCGCGCTCACACCCACACCGCGCGATAATCATCGACAAATTGGGCGATCGTCGTCGGCGGTCGTCCTAGTAAATGCTCAAGCTCAGGCGATGGCTCTTCGCCCAATAGCCCGATGCGCGTCACCGTATATTCAACCAGCATGAACAGCGCAAACGATAACGCATGATCGTAATCGCGCATCATGCGGCGCACAAAGGCGATCGGGTTCGGGCTATGGTAGTCGATGCGCCGTTCCAGCACGTCGCTGAACACCTGTGCCACCTCGCCAAACGTCCGCGCCTCGCGTCCGGTCAATTCATAGGCGGTGTTCTCGTGCCCGCTTTCAGTCAGGGCTTGCACGCCGACTGCCGCGACATCGCGCACATCGACGAATAAGAATTTGCCCTTGCCTGCTGGAATATAGATTTCGTGATGCTCGGCAATATCTGTCTTGTGGATACTGCTCAAGTTCTGCATGAAGTAACCCGCGCGCAAAAACGTGTAGGTCAACGGTGCTTGCTCCAGATATTCTTCAATGCGGCGATGCGGCACAACCCGCAATTTATCCGCACGCAAGATCGACAACAACACAACGTGACTCACCCCATGCTCGACAGCGGCATCAATCACATCAAACACGGGCTGTGTACCGACAGGCGGCAACATCAAGAACATATCCGTCACGCCGTCCAGCGCATCGGCATAGGTCGTCGGGTCTTCAAAATCGAATAGCACGTAAGTCAGGGGCTTATCAAATGCCGCTTGCGCCCGTTCGATATTACGCACGCCAACGCGCACATCACAACTCGCTGGCATCTGTCGCGCAATTGATGATCCGACTCGCCCAGTCGCACCAGTAATCAAAATCCGCTTCGTCATCGTTAGGTGTCATCTCCTACTATTATTTGCATCCCAATGATTAGCAGTCCAAACTAAATATAGTATAGGAGATGATGGACGATAGGAATAGGTGTGGAAGTGCCGCTTTTAATCGTGTCGATCGTCATCAATAGATCACAGCGACAACAATAGCGCGCATCAGCGATAGTCAGCGTCGAGGATAACGCCCATCTGCAATGCGCGATAGAGCGCGACCGCCGCCAGCAGTAGACCCGCCACAATCAGCGCATCGCGCCAGCGCGGGTTCTCGCCAGTAGCCGGCAACTGATTAACGGGAGTCGTCGGGATTGTAGAGGATGTCGCACACTGATCGGGAGCGCCGGCCCGTTGTAAGCACATCGTCTGGTTGACGATCGTGTTCGCCGCGCGCACCGTGGTTGTGATGCGGACAGTCACCTGCTCGTCAGCGGCTAAACCATCAAGCGGGACGCGCACCGTTTGCCCGTCAACAACTGGCGTACCTGTGCTGACGATGACCGAATCGATCGCTAATTCATCGCGGATGGTACTGGTGAGACGCAGATCATCGGTGATGGTCGTGCCTGTGTTACGCAGGACTGCCACCCAGACGATACGCTCGCCCAGCAGACCATCATCGCCGACCTGTAGCACGCCGTTCGTCTCAAGGGTGATCGGATTTTGGCGCGTCTCGTCACCAGATTGTGCCAGCGCCAACGTGCTGATGAGCAACACGATTAAGCTAACCAACCCGTAGCGCATCCCATGCTGAAGTTGTCGCACCTGCATTCCTCTCGTTGATTTAATAACACAGTTCTTTAGCATCTTGTGTGGTCAACCTCTCTCTGTCTCCTTTTTGAACTCGCAGAGATCAAAATAAACAAGGTCAAGGAACAACACCACGCGAAATCCTAAAGAGCCAATAACATGACGTACTGATTATAACGGTTAATTGCAAATACAAACAGGACGTTATTATCCTGTTGCTTTTGTTGAAATAGGGTTCAGATCACTCATCGCGCTCACGTCGTTGTGATCGCGCCCTCTTGCGCCAGAAAAGCATCGACTGCCGCCTGCCAATCGCGCAGGGTGATCCCCAATCGCTTTGCCGATAGATTCGCCAGACCTGAATAGACCGGCGGCATCGATGCCCGTTGCCACTCGTGGCTACTGATACGCGCAATCTCAAGGTCGCCCATACCAGCTGTATCCAGCACATAACGCGCAAATTGCCAGCGCGAGACACTGCCTTCGTTGGCGAGATGATACGTGCCATAACGCCCCGTCGCCAGCAGGGCGACAATCGCCGTCGCCAGATCATCGGTGTAAGTCGGGTTAGCAATCTCATCAGTGACAACGCGCAGGGACTTGCCCGCCTGTGCCGCGCCCAATATCGCCTGAATGAAATTGCGCCCGCCATGAGCAAATAACCACGATGTCCGCACGATGTAATGGCGCGGGTTGGTCGCGCGCACGCTCTGCTCACCGACGTATTTGCTATAGCCATAAGGGTTGATAGGATTGGGCCTGTCGTACTCATAATAGGGGCGATGATGCTTGCCGTCGAACACTTCGTTACTGCTGACCTGTACGATAGCCGCGCCGATGGCGTATGCCGTCACCGCTAGATTCTGCGCGCCGTAGCCATTGCTCAAAATCGCCTTTTCGGGATCGTTCGCGCAAGCATCGACATCCGTCCACGCCGCACAATTCAAGATCACATCGGGCTGAAGCTCAGTGACGGTCGCCTGTACTGCTGTGAAGTCCACAATATCGAGGGTATCAATGTCGACACCGGTCACCTGATGATCGGCTTGTAAGCGCGTCTGTAAGGCACTGCCGAGCTGTCCCTTTGCGCCTGTAATCAAGATATTCATCGTCCATACCTCATCTTCCGTTGTTGTCTCGTGAGTCATGCGTGGCGATTATCCGCGCGTCAGTTATGCCGCGCCCCAGATCGTATACACGCGCGCCAGTTCCGCACGCCAGCACGCCGTCAAATCCTGACAATCGCGCCCGCGCCGCGCCAGGGCCTTGAAGAAGCCCTGTCCCGGTTGTCCAGTCGCCTTCGAGACGATCACCGCGCACAACATGCCGCGACCGGCATCGTCTTCTTCAAAGCAGATTTCGCGCAGGAGCGCATGGAAAGCCCACGCGCCGGGATGAAAGGTCACCGTCTGTAATTGTGCCACAAAATCGCCATAGGTGATCGTCGTGCGTAATTTCGCAATGCCGATCATCAAGGCGCGTACCTCAGCGCGGATGGTCTGCCATTGTTCGGGCGTGAATCCGTATTTCATAGGTGATATTCCATATACCACTCGCCGTCTTTATCTTCCGGCATTTCATGATGAAAGCCCATCGCCGCGTAGAAGCGGATTAAAGTCATGTTATCTTCTGGCACATAAACCGAAATACGCCAGATGGCGCTATCATCGTCGAAGGCATCTTCGATCGCTATCATGAAAGCCTCGCCTACCTGATGCAAGTCCCAATCGGGATGCACCAGCAAGCGATGAATCGATTTCATATCTTCACACTCATCGAGAAGCGGCGAGCCATAGCTACAGAGACCGACGAAGCGTTCGTGGTCGGCATCCGGTGCGCGCGCGACCAGCACCGTCGATCCATCTGTATGGAGCAAACGATTGAGGCTCTCCGGCGCGTAAATGCGCGTCAGGAAGCGTGCCCGCTGATCGACATCCGCTATCTGTTGCGTGTAAATCACTTGTGCGAGTGCCTGTATCGCCTCGCTGTCGGCAGTGGTCGCCGGTTGGACAGTGATCGTCATCAGGGTATCCTTTCATATCTTATGATCGCGTACATCATCGGCCCCACGTCGTGATGACCTGCTCATCATCGCTGTGAATATCCAGCAAGCGATAAGCCGTGCCATTCGCCGTCAGGGTGGCGTTTTGCAACAGGTCATTGAGGGCGCGTTCTAGCTCCAGAACAGTATTACCCAGCTCATTATCCGGCACAGCATACACGCGCCCGTTGACCTCGACACCAATAACCGCCACCCGATTACCAACCGTCTGCAAGGCAACACCGGCTTGCTGGTAGATGCCGACCTGCGGCACGTAAACCGCGCCGGTGATGAGCGCACCGCCGTTGCGCGTGTCGATCACGGCATTGCGAAGTTGTTGCCCGTCCGCCGCGCAAAAGTCCGTCTGTTGCCGACAGAGCGCGTTCAAGCTGGTATCGGTGAAGCGTATCTGCATCTGCCGACCGCTGAGGCTGACGCTGTAATGCGGGTTGCGCGTGTCAAGCGTCCGTTGCCCGTATCCCGCCGCCGCCAATGCGAGCGTCTCGCTCAGTGGTTGCGGGTTCGCAAGCGGGGTCGGCGGTGTGCGCGGGGCATCGGCGAATAGGGTATCGCTCGTGCCGACATCTTCAAAGCCGGCAAGTTGTAGGGCGACGTTAGGCACCAGCGGCGCGAAGATCACGCCCATGATCGCCACGCTGAGCGCACCGACGAGGACGAGCGCCAAGCAACCACAGCCGACCATCGGCAGGGTGAAACGGCGTTTTTCGGATTGTCGTTCGATTTTCATACAATGATCACGAGTTTATCGTACAATGAGCAATGACATTTTACAGGAGAAAGCAAATATGCGAAAAGTTGTTTTTTCGATCGCCTTGATGATCGTCGTGTTGGCGACCGGTGCGTGGATCGGCGAAGCCTTGCCGGATACCCCGACTGCCGGCGCATCCGGCGTGGGCGATCCCTACTTCCCCGCGCTGGGCAATGGCGGTTACGATGCCCAGCATTACACGCTTGATCTCGACGCGGACTTGGACACGAACACAATCGCCGGCACAGTGACGATGTCCGCAGTAGCGACACATGCCCTGAGCGCGTTCAATCTCGATTTTGTCGGCTTCGACATCAGCGACCTGCGCGTGAACGGCACGCCCGCACAATTCAGCCGCGAGGGACGCGAGTTAATCATCACGCCCGAACGCCCGCTTCGCAACGGGGCAGCCTTCAATGTCGCCGTGACTTATAGCGGCATCCCCGGACGCAACACAGACCTGACCGACTTGCCCTTCGGCGGTGGGTGGACGCTCTATAGTGGCGGGGTTTACGTCGCCAGCGAGCCGGACGGATCATCGCAGTGGTATCCTGTCAACGATCACCCGACTGATAAAGCGACCTACACCATCCGCATGACAGTTGCTAATCCTTTCGTGGTCGCGGCGAATGGCACCCTGCAAGCGACCATTGCCGAAGCGGATAATCGCACGACTTACGTCTGGCATACAGATGACCAGACCGCTAGCTATCTGGTAACGGTGAACATCGCGGCATTCGAGCGGCATCAAGATACGGTTGTCGATGGCGTGCCGATTCGCAATTACTTCCCGACAACCCGTTATGATCGCGCCGTCGAGACCTTCAGCGATACAGGGGATATGATGCGCTATTTTAATCAGCAGTTTGGCGCGTATCCCTTCGATGTCTATGGCGCGGTCGTCGCGGACGCAAGCCTGCCCTTCGCGCTGGAAACGCAGACACTCTCGCTCTTTGGTGGCAACATCATCAACAACAGTCGCGCCGAGGACACTATCGCGCACGAGTTAGCGCACTCATGGTTCGGCAATTCCGTCAGTCCGGCGACGTGGCGCGACATCTGGCTCAATGAAGGCTTCGCGACGTATGCCGCCTACCTGTGGCTTGAGGAAAACGGCACAGCCCGCCAGAGCGCGACCATGGTCGATGCTTGGCGACGAGTCACCCGTAGCAGTACGCTCATCATCGGGGATCCCGGCGCACGCAATCTCTTCAGCCTGCCGGTTTACTTCAAAGGCGCGCTTGTCCTGCATGAGCTACGGCAAATCGTCGGTGATGAGACCTTCTTCGAGATTTTACGGCAGTATTACGCGCAATATGCCAATAGCACCGCCAGCATTGACGATTTCATCCGCGTTGCCGAAGAGGTGAGCGAGCTTGACCTGAACGACTTCTTCAACACATGGTTATATGAACCCGGTTTGCCAGAGTAACAACACACCGCACAGGGGATACATATCGCCTGTGCGCCCCTTTTATCGACGCAGACACACAAGCACATAAAGGACAACATCACCCATGAGCTATAGCATGGAACAGGTGCTGGCAGAGATGAAACAGCACATCCCACTCGATCAGATCGACCGCATGATCTTCCCGCCACCCGTCTTTGTCGAGATGCAGGGCGAGTTCATCAATTACGATAGCGATCAGAGCCGCCTCGTCACGCGCTTCCCCGTGCAGGAAAAGCATCTCAACCCGCTGGGATACTTACAGGGCGGCGTACTGGCGGCATTGCTCGATAACACCATCGGCCCCTTGAGTTTCATGGTCGCCCCGCCCAACGTGACGACGCAGTTCAACATCTCGTATCTGCGCCCGACCACCCGCGACGAGAGTCCGATCACCGTCACAGCGCAGGTGATTGACCGCACACGCGGACAGCTATTCATTCAGGGGCGTGCGGAAAATCAAGCCGGTAAAACGCTAGCGATCGCCCACGCCAGCCATCAGATTATCAAACAACGCTAGAACAGGGGGCGTACCCGCCCGAAGTTTGCTACAATAAATCATGCGTTAACCACATGAGGCCCAAGGATAAAAACACGATGCGGTATCTGCGCGCGATAGTTCTGCTGGTGATCGCCCTCACGGGGATAATCAGCACAGCACAAGATAACGACCTCGGCTGGATTATCGACCTCCTGCCGAAGGGCGAGGAACAAGCACCAGTCAATAAACTTCTGCTGGCGAGCGCCGTCAACTTGACGACGGATACGCGCTTGCTCAGCGAGGACTTCGAGACGACGGACAACGGTTGGGAAATTTTCGAGAGTAGCTTCGGCTATATCGATGTCATCGCTGGCAACTATGAACTGGTCAACCAGCGTGAAGATACGATCTTGTGGGGTACAAGCCCGGATACTTACGAAGATGTCGCCGTGCGCGTCCAGACCACGCTCAACACCGAGGATGAGGATAACGGCTATGGCGTGGTCTGCCGATCGGGGGGCAGTGATGACCTCAACGGGTATTATTTCTTCATCAGTGGCGAGGGCTATTACACACTCTTCGCCATCGCGGATGATACGTTTACGCCGCTTGTCCCGTGGACAGTCAGCGCTGTGATCCAGCAGGGTCTCGGCGCTGAGAATACCCTCCTCGCGATCTGCCATGAGCAATATTTAGGCTTCTTCGTCAACGATGTTCTGCTCACCGAGGACTTCGATAACGCGCACACGAGCGGGCATGTCGCGCTCGCAGGCATCGTCTACAACGACGAAAGCCAGATCGAAGTGCTGTTCGATAACGTGGATGTGTGGGCACTGACGACCTTCGCTAGCGAATGACGAGCGCCCCCCAGTCCAGATGTTTAGACCATGCTCGCTTGTGAGAGACTGTCGGTAAACCCAGCCCTCACCCTAAATTCCATTCCCGACTGCCACAATGTGGACAGCGTCGCCCGTCGTATCTTCGTATGTGCATTTACCATTAGCGGTCTGCTCGCGCGCGATCGTCATACACACGTTTTTAGCACGCTGGACGAAGCCCGCGCGTTTGCCATCGTCCAGCGCGATCAATGGCACAACGCGCACACATGAGCGACCGAGTTATACGATTAATTAAGGTGAGGATAAGACACACATGCCGATCACACAGACGCGCTTTCAAGACGGGATTTTCTTTTGTCGTGAAGAGGGCGAAATTAGCGCGGAGGATGCCCAGTATTGGGCCGAGCAAGCGTCATTCTATGCTCATCAGTCCTCATACCCGATTGTCGCATTGATTGATGCAACAGAGGCGACTTACGTCACCGCCGCCGCCCGCCGCATCTTCGCGCGTGCATCCGCGATCCCAAATTTGCACGATGCCGCCGTTGCGACGCATCGTGCGCGCGTCATGCACAATGCGCGCCTGACCGTGATGCTAGCAGTCGATAAGCACACACGCATCTTCGACGATATAGAAAAAGCGACCCAATTCGCTGTCAATCGCGCGCGCCTCTTGCGTGATTTACACGGTAGCGCGTCAGTTTAAGCGCATCATCAAGCAGATACGCGCCCGATCCCGATCAGATGGATGTGCGCGTATCCACAGTCAGCGACACGCGCTTTATAACTTCGCGATGATTTTCTGCGCTTCCTTGATAAGTGGCTCAGGCCACAGTAACTCCCGCCCGACCCACTGTGCATCCGTATAACGCGCATCCAGCTTCACCAGACTGCGCCATATGTCGAGCGCTTCGTCTACTTTCTCGCCGATTGCGTGCAGGGTCACAGCCATACCGCCCAGCAATAGACGCTCAGTCGGCAGATAGGTCAGGGCTTTAGCATAGTCTGCTTGCGCCGCTTCGTAATCGTCCATGCAGAAGGCGACCACGCCGCGATTGTTGAGCGCGCGCACGTCCTCAGGGTCGATCGCTAGCGCCTTGTCAAAATCCGCCTTCGCCTCATCCCAGCGATCAAGGAAGAAATGCGCCGCCCCACGACTGGTATACAGATCGACATCTTCCCCCATCAGGTCGATGGCGCGGTCATAATCCGCCAGCGCCTTCTCGTAATCGTCCAAATCACTGTAGATGATACCGCGCCCGTAGTAGGCTTCGCCCAGCGTATCATCCAGCTCTAGCGCCTGATCGAAATCCGCCATCGCTTTGTCGAGGTTCTGATGACTGCTGAAGTACTCGCCCCGTTCGGCATAGGCTTCGGCATTCGTCGGATCGAGCTTGATCGCCCGTTTGAAGTCGCTGAGCGCGTCTTTATCGTCACCGCGCAGGGCGAACGCCCGCCCGCGCCCGACGTAATACTTGCTCTCGCGCTTGCCCAGTTGCACAGCTTTGTTCAAATCGCTGAAGGCTTGCGTCATGTCATCCAGTTCGATGTTGACCAGCCCGCGCCAATACCACACATCCGGATTACGGCGGTCAGTTTCGATCAGGTCTTGCAGTTGTTCATAGGCGGCTTCGTAATCGCCAGCTTTGTAGTGGCTTTGTACCTGTTGCAAATCAGTCATGAGGGTTTCCGGTCTCGCTTTCTTGGCACACAATAATTAAAAGGACGAATCAGGATTGCGCGGGTTGTTGGTCGCGTCGTCATCATCTGTGAACTGAAAATCATCCAGAAAATTATCCGGACGCACTGGATTAATATCAGGATCAGGCTCAGGATCGGTCATCGGCGAGCGTGTCGGGCGCGGGGCATCCGTCGCCTGCGCCGCATTAAGTGGTGCATCGTCGTCGGCATCCTCGCGCATGGTGCGGCGCGGGACAGCGATCGCCTGCATCCTATCGGTCGAGCGTGGCACCGACTGTGACTGGCGACGCGGCCGGGTCGCCGGACGTGGTGTCGGGCGGCGCGGGGCTTGACGATCGCGGAAGAAGAGGAACACAATGAATGCGCCCATCACCGTCATCGCACCAACGACCAGCATTGCCCCGATGCCTGCCAGCAAGAGCCGCTCAGCGAGCAAGCGCAGTTCAGTATTGCTCAGGCGCAGATCATCTTCGGGGGCGGGTGGCGCAGAGTTGACGATCAAGCGTCCGCCATAGCTGAAGACCTGTGGCACGCCACTGCCGGTGACCGCCGTGATGAATTCATTCGGCGTGGTATCGCTGTAGGTCGCGCTGGTCACACGCAGGGTATATTGTCCGGCGGATAAACGCTGGAAGCACAGCGTACCTGATGCGGCATTGGGCGAGTCTTCCATGAATTCGGTCGCGATAATCACGCCGGTTTCGTCGATCAGGGATGCGCTCAAGCCCTGAGTGATGCGCGGTTCGCCGGGGTCTTCCTGTACGTTGCCATTGCGATCTTCATAAGCGCGCACGCAAATTTGCCCACCCCCCTGCGCCATCAGCGGCAGGGTACATAAAAGCAGGGCAAGCAGGCTCAAGAGCCATCGATTGATCATGAGAGTGTCCGTCCTTGTATGTCTGGCTTGCGTCAACATCATTACCCTAACTACGGCTGGCGAGTATCGCAATACCGATACCACCAATGAGCACGACCCCCGCTAGCCCGACGACGAGAATACCCGCGACATTACGCAGGGTATCAAACTGGCTTGGCGTTTCTTCGACGATGGTCGGCGCGCCTACCTCATCGGTATCCGCACTCAAATCAGCGGTAGGAGCGGCAGCGACTTCTAGACCTTCGGCCGCGGCAAAGCGCGTCTGGAACTGCTGACCCGGTTGCACGTTAATCACCAGCGTATTCGAGCGACGAATGCCGAAGCCATCCGGCGCAGTCGCCGAAACGGTGTAATTGCCGGTCTCCAAATCCTCGAAGCAGAAGGGTTCGCTCTGCCCGTCAGTGATGTAATCCTGCGCGTCGCCACCGTTGGCGGGCTGAACGGTGATCGTCCCGCCTTCGAGCAAGGGTTCGCCATCGAGGATGTTATTGCCATTGCGATCATCGAACATCAGCACGCAAATCGCCGTCTGGATGTCGAGCGGGTCAACGCTTGCCCCCTGTTCGACCGGTGCTGTGGGCGCGTCCGTCGGTGTCGCCGGTATCAGCGTCGCCGTCGGCGTGACCGCCGGTTCATCAGGGGTCGGTTCGGTCGTGTCGTCGCTGTCTGCGGCGGCATCATCAGCGGTGGCAGTCGGTTCAGCATCATCAGCGGTAACGGTCGGCTCGTCGTCCTCCGCTGGCGCAGAGGTCTCTTCGCTCGCGTCGTCTGGCTCGCTATCGTCAGTCGGCTCAGCTGTTTCGGTCAAATTTGCCAGCGCGACAGATACCGGTGTCGGCGTGACGAAACCGAAGACCGGCCCAGTGTTGGTCGGCGTGCTAGTCGGGGCGGCTTGCGCGTCGAAATCCGGCGTACCCCCGCCACCGCTACCGGCATCGGCTTCGGTCGGGGTCGGCGGTGCTTCGGACGCTTCTTGAATCAGCAGGACTTGCCCGACCTGCAAGAAGCCCCCGTCTAAATCGTTCTTAGCGCGGATTTCGTCGGCATCGACACCATAGGCGACCGCGATCGCGGCGAGGGTATCACCAGATTGCACCGTGTGTTCGATACGTCCCGTTTCGTTGGGCAATTGCGGATTCACGAACGGCGCGAAGGTTTGCGGAGTCGCGGTTGGCGGTGGCGGGGGGCTATCATCGTCACCATTATCATCGACTGTCCCCTGCCCGATTACGACCAGCGAGGCATCATCATAATAGACGGAATTAGGGTCATTGGGGTTGGTCTGGGTTGAATAGATGAAGACAGTCACGTTGCCAGCCGGGACAGTCGTCTCAACGCTGACCTGTTGCCACGCGTTCACCGTATTGGTGAAGGGCGACCACGCGATGCTAGGCGCGGTGGGATTGTTGCCAACGTTGCTCCCGATGCCGATGCGCGTGCGTGCGCCGCTCTGCTGAGAGTTTTCTTGGTAGACGTAAGCACTCGCGCGCAGGGTCGTCCCCTCGGCAATGCCGCCGACAGTCTGGTAAGCGGCGGTGGTGATTGTCCCACTGCCGCGCCCGATATTCTGCGATGCGCCCCCATTGCGCTTGAAGCCCGCCGTATGTGGGAAAGCAATTGGATTGATGTTCATCCACTCGGTGGTGCTGGGCGAATTGGTATACCACCCGCCCCAACCGGGGGCGAAGTTAAAGTCCGGTCGCCCGTATTGTTGAGCGGCACTATACGCCCCGGGATTCTCGAAGCCGGGATTCTGGAGCAGATTGTCTTGTGCTTGTGCGGGCGCTAACAGCGCTGTGACGCTGATTATCATGAGCCCGATCAGGAGCATACGTTGTGCGTGCATGGATATGATGTTCTCCCTATGCATATGAATGTGACGATCTCAGGGTTGTTGTGATACATGCGCTGTGCGCCCCACATAGCGAGAGGCACATGCCATGTGCTGGAATCAATGTATGTGCTTGTTATGAAATCGGGCGCGATTATAGCACGCTCTAGCGCGCTTTCAACAGGGCTAAGGGGTCAGGCGTTGGCTACGCGCAGGGGGTTACCGGCGGTGTTCAGGTAAATGCGCCCCACACCCAGCACCGTCCGCAACAAGACCCAGACCAGCGTCACCCCCCACAATAAGGTGAACGCGCCGCCCGCGGTCGGGTCAACCAAGAAGAGCAAGAGCGCGCTGATACCGGTCGCGGTCAACATCGCATTACGCAAGAATGTATAGTCACCCGTGCCCCAGTGGATGCCATCGGTGACGAACGCCAGTGCCGCCAGCGGTTGCGATAAAGCCGCGATGAGCCATGCCCGCCCGAAGACCGACACGGACTCATCTGGCACGAGCAGAGCAATCAAGAGATTTTCGCTGAGGAGCATCACCAGCAACGTGCCACAGCCCAGCAATAAGCCCCACGCCAGATTGTAGGTCGCCGCCCGCCGCGCAATCGCAACTTGCTTGGCACCGATGAAATAGCCGACCAGACTCTGCGCGGTGACGGCGAAACCGTCCATCATCAAGCCCAGCACCATCCAGATCGTCCGCAAGGCTTGATGCGCCGCGCCCGCCTCCGGGCTGATCTGATTCGCCATACGTGTCGTCAATAAGATGAAAATCATCAGCAAGCTCGTCCGCAAGAACAGATCGCCGCCGACCTGCATCAACGCGCGAATCTCATCAAAGCGCAGATACCAGCGCAAACCGAGACGCTGAACCACCTGCCACAGCACCAAACTCGCGCCGACATATTGCGCGATGACGCTCGCCAAGGCTGACCCGCCCACGCCCAGCGCCGGCACTGCACCATAGCCGAAGATAAGGGGATAATCCAGCACGATATTCAAGACGTTGACCAGCACAGCGATCACCAGCGGCGTTCGCATATCCTGTAGCCCGCGCAACACGCCGAAGCCCACCAGCGTAATCAACACGGCAGGCGCGGCGAACAAGCGAATCCGAAAATACAGCACAGCATTATCGAGTACGGCATCATTCGCCCCTAATAAGCGACTGATCGCAGGCGCAAGCGGAATGCCGAGCAAGATCATCACGATGCCGACTAGCACACCCAGAATCAAGGCGAGGCTGGCAATATCGACCGCTCGCCGATGGTTCTTGCGCCCGATCGCCTGCGCGACTTCGGTCTGGGCGCTGATACTGAGAAAGTTGAACACCCAGAAAATACTCGATAGCCCCGCCGCCCCAATACCCAGCGCCGCCAGTGGTACAGCACCGAGACGCGCCACGAATGCCGTATCAACCGCGCCAGTAATCGGCTCGGCAATCATCGACAGTGTTGCCGGGATCGTCAGCACGATGATCGTGCGGTGTGGTTTGCTCATAAAGGGATGCTGTTTGTAATCATCAGTCTGGATGCTCATGCGGCTTACCTTATTGTGCGACTATGGATAGATGGCAAGATAGCCATTGTAGGAGATGCGCTAGTGGCTTGTACATAGGGCATTCAGCACGGGCGATCAGGCGATTAGTTGCACTCAGGCACATCTCTGATATGCTGAAATGAACACTAATCAATACCAATCTTGAGGAGACAACCGCATGTCATCTAGCCGAGAAGTAAAAAAAGTGTTGTCGCGCTTCACCAAGCATATCAAGCGCGCCAACGAAGATATCGAAGATGTGCTGGAGACGATCCATGAATTAGAAGAAGCGCTTGAGAGCTACAACGCAGATGAAGACCTGACGATCACACGGGGTATCAAGGGCGAGATCAAGCGCGGCAAGAAACAAATCGAACGCCTGCGCGAGAACGTCGATAAGCTGGATAATGAACTGAGCGATACCAGTCGCAAATATTACTACTTATCGAATTAGATCAGCGCAGTTTACGCAGGATGTCTTGTAAGCCCACAGGTAAATCAGACGTGAACTGCACGCGCTCGCCGGTCGTCGGATGATCGAACGCGAGTTCTGCCGCGTGTAAAAAGTGGCGCTTGAGCCTTACCCGTTGCTTGTTGAAGCCGTACACTGTATCACCCACAATCGGGCAACCGATGAAGGCCGCATGTACGCGAATTTGGTGGGTGCGTCCGGTATGTAACCAGAACTTGACCAGTGCGCGACCATCGCGGAATTGCTCGTCGATCACTTCAAACTCAGTCCTTGCCGCTTTGCCATCCTGCCGCACGCCCATCCGCTTGCGCTGTTTGACATCGCGTCCAATCGGCGCGTCGATCATGCCTGTCGCGGTTTTGGGCGTGCGCTCTAGCAGGGCGATATACATCTTATCGACTGTGCGTGCTTTAAATTGCGCCATCAGATTTTCCAGCGCGGAGAGTGTCTTAGCGGTTACCATCAAGCCGCTGGTATCTTTATCTAAACGATGAACAATCCCCATCCGCCCCTCGGCGCGGGGATCATCCTGCATATCAATCAACTGCGGGTAACGAGCGAGCAAGGCATTGACTAGCGTGCCGTCTTGATTGGCGATGCCGGGATGCACAACCAAATCCGCCGGTTTGTTGAGGATGACGATCGCATCATCTTCGTAGACGATATCAAGCGGTATCTCCTGCGGTTCGATGACGTGTTCCGGTTCGGGCGGCAGGTCAACCGTGATGCGCTCGCCCCCTTTGAGCTTATTGCCGGGCTTGGCGCGCTCGCCATCGACCAGCACCAAACCATCGGTGATGAAACTCTGAATTTGCGAACGTGAGTAATCCGACAGATGATCGACCAGCAGTTTATCTAAACGGCGATCGGGGGTTTCTACTGTGAATGCTATCGTTTCAATCGTCATGATATGAACTCTCAACTCGTGACTGATAGACCGTACATGATAGCAAAGTTCGATCGCCTTGGGTATCTCAGTTACGCTGGCGGTTAGCGGCGATGCGCTGGAGTTCCTGCTGTGCGTGGGCGATTGCCCCTTCACGCGTTGAGAACAGGCGCGTCTTGATGCCGCCATATTGTTGCTGTTGCAGGCTATCCGCCGCTAGTTTGGCGATGTTATCCGTACCGACAAACAGCGGTTGGAAGCGCCAATCCGTCGCCGACCCCGCCGCGTTGTTCGTATCCTCTTGCAAGGCTTCGACTAAGGCCGAGAAGTCAATTTCACTACGTGTGAGATCAATGATACGGAAAATGGGACGACCCATGTTGCGGGCTAAGTCGTCGATGCGCTTGTGCATCGTCGGGATTTCTTCACTCGGTTTAAAGGGTGATTGAATCGTGATGTAGATGATGGCATCATCATCAATGCGTTGAATGTCAATTGGCATGTCTTATCCTTTGTATATAACGTATGTCATTACAAACAGATTATAACAGACGTCTGATGTGGAATGGTTGAATAACTATCGAAGTCTATTGGTGTCATCAATCACGTATAACAAGTGCTGAGTGCTGAGGACTGCGGGTAAGCCCACCCAGATAAGCACA
>DAOTTV010000120.1:0-10517 GCA_034437755.1 Anaerolineae bacterium
ACGGAGCGCTACGAAAATGACGATCCCGAACTCCGCTATCTGCCCTTCGGTAGCTTGACGGAACTGGACGATCGTCTCAATCGACCGTCGAATGGTAGCGAGCATACCGGCACGGTACAGGGATCGCTCGCCTACTTCGAGTTCGATCGCCTATCACCGACTGGCGCGACAGGCTTCGAGTACTTCCATAGCGAAGACCCCGGCAACAGCACGGTTGAAGTCTGCTACGGCACCATCGACGACACGAAAAACGGCACGCAGACGAGTGCAGATGCCCGGGCGAACAATCAATGTCAAACGATTGCGATCAACGACGACGGGCGCGGGCTTTACCAGATTGCCGAGACAATCACCACGCAGAGCAACGATTGTGATGGTGGATGCTGGGCAAGCGTACGAAGCCGTAGTGCCGGTCAGATCACGCTCGATTATGTGCGGTTGTTCAACGCGAATGCGCCGTTAGAAGCTGGATATTATGAAGAGAGCTACACCGGCTTGCAATTCAACGATCCGAATAACATCGGTAGTGGCTGGGAAGATGTACAACAACAACGGGCATCGGGTAGCTTCGTCAAGCGTTTTGTCACGCCGGATAACGCACCGATCACGAACTATAACGGGCCGGTGATGTCTTATCTGATGCGCGGTACAGGTACATCCGTGTACTTCACAATTGATCGCACGGCGGATGCCGTACGCATCTGTGTGACACCGTACAACGGCTCTGAGACCTTTGAGGACGCGCTGAATGGTCAATGCCAGACCTTCGATAACGAAAACCGGCGTCCCGCCTTCACTGCGGCACGTACAGTCGCCGGCTTGCCCTTCGATGACTACGTGGTTGCCGTACAGGTACTGGCAGATAATCAACACCCTGCGCCACATGACGCACGGACAAGCCCGATCACGACTGAGATTGACGCTGTGCGCGTTTATGGCGCAGAGGCGGATTGGTCGGATCTGGATGTCATCACGCCCGGTCGCCAGATCGAGCCGAACTTCAGTAGCCGTGATGCGCTGAACCAACTGGTTTACTATGGTGATAGCTGGTCAACGGTCACCGGTGGACGTGCGCGTAATTTCTCGAATGGGGATTACGACACGGTGCGCGAATATGGCGCAGGCGTGAGCTTCCGCACACAGGGCGCAGATGCAATTGTACTCTACACAGACTTGAACCGTCGTTATGCGCCAGTTCGCATCTGTGCAACGCCGCTGAACGCTAATGAGACGAACATCACCGGCACGGTTCAATGTCGCGATTACTCGCTCAACGGGCGCGGCGCACAGCAACCGCTCGTTTTCCATCTGGCAGAGTTCGGATTAATCCCCGTGAGCAATCACGCAGTGACGATCACGACGCTGGATAACAACAGCTTCAACCTCGATGCGATCGAAGCGGTCAACACCGGTACACTCATGCCGGGTGTCTACAACGGTACAGCGACCGATCTCATCCTGCCAGCAGGCTACGAACAACTCGTCGTCAACGGTCAAATGGAGAGCGACCGCAACTGGTCGACTGTCGGCCCTGATGCCAGCATCACGTTCACCGAGAGCGCCGCGTTCCAAGGCAGTACCGGTTACAGCGTGTCCAGCAATCAGCAGGGCGACGGGATCGAGAGCGCCCGCTTTGAACTGACACACACGGGCTTGTATACAGCACAGGCGCGGGTGCGCGTCAATAGCGGCGCAATCCGCTTGAAATTGACACAGGGGGGTGACTTCAACAGCATTGCTGAGTTCAACGAGACCACGCTCGGCACGACAAATGGCGAGTGGGATACCATTCGCGTTGATTTCACCCTGCCGCCGGGAACGACCTACGAAGACTATGCCGACATCGCCAATAGCGGTCTTGCTCTGCAAGTCGTCGCTGATGGTGCCGGCGGTACGAGCTTCGACATCGATGATGTACGGGTTATCTATGGTGGCGAGTGGGAGATTGAAACCTCACCGCGTGCTTTCGATCAGGACATCCTGCGAAGCACGACGACCGGCGCAGCGCTCTACTTCAGCTTTGAGGGTACCGGCTTCCAGATCGGCACGGCAGTCGGGCGCTTCGAGGGCGAAGTCGAAATTTGCTACGATGACGACGCGACCTTCGGCGAGACCAGCGAGACCAATGATCCGCAATCGTGCTTCACGTACCAGAACGAAGGCTTACGACCGACGCTGGATACCAGCCGCACGATCGTTGGCTTGCCGGAGGGCACGTACTATGTGCGCGTCCACGATGTCGATGATGGTCTGACCATTACCGATCGCCGTAACCCGAACGCTGTTCGTAATCCGCGCTTCCCGGTCGGTCAGATCGGCATCGATTACGTTCGCATCTTCGGTGACTATCCGGATGTGGTCACGCCGCCGGGATACTACAACGATGGCGCAACCAATCGTGATGGCGAAGATTACCTACAAGTCTTCCCTGAAAATCTGTGGAGTCAGTTGTTCTCACGCCGCTTCTACAGCGAAGGGACGTATCTCAGCCCGATCGCACCGAACGGACGCGCCTCGCGCTTCTCCGCAGGTCAAGCGGCATTGTTGAATATCGATGTGCCGGATGATGGCGCGACTGTCATCTTCAGTGTCGGCCCGGTGACGCGTGCCAATCCGCAAGAAATCCTGATCTGTGCTGGCGATACCACCGACGGTGAAATCAGCTGGGATGGTGACTATCAACTGCAAAGCGATGATTGTGTGTTGCGCGACGCGACGACGACCAGCGAACTGATCGTCACGCCGAGCGATCTCACCGCCCTCAATACAGCGGGCATCACGCGCGTCCAGATCACCAATCTAACGCCGGGCACATTCACGATTGATGGCTATCAAGTCATCACATCGAATACGCTGGCACCGGGCGTGTATGATAATACACTGCCGGATAACCTGCTCGACTTCGATGCCGGTACGGAAGAATTGGTCAACGAAGATCGACGGTGCGATACTAGCGCGTTCTGGTGTGATGTGAAAACAGCGCGGGCGTTTAATCAATCGTTCGCTAGCACCAGCCAACTGGGAGCGACGCTTGAGTTCAATATCAACGGCAGTGGCTTCTCAGTCATGACCGAAGTCGGACGGGGAACGGATATGCGTATCTGCTACACGCCGACCCCGCTCGATGACTCGGATGTGATCTTCCCGACGCGCCAGCAAACGCTGGATGCCGACGGTAACGTCATCTGGGATAACAGCACACAGAATTTGACTGCGGGCGGTATCTGGTGCGATGTCTTCACGACGGACACCAATCCGCGCTCAGAACACCCGTGGGAGGATCGTAATGGCGATCGTCCGAACCCGCGTCGCGGTAGCCCATACGGGTTCTCGTACTACGGCTTGCCCAACGGTCTGTACACCGTACAGGTGATGATGGTCGATACGAGTATTAACCGCGATAGCCTGAGCATCGACACGATTGCTGTGTTCGATAATCGGCGCGAGATCCCGCTGTTACCAAGTGGCTTCTATGACGATAGCAACACGAGCATCAACTATGAGCCGGGTATCTCGTGGGATGAGACGACCAACACGCGCAACGGCCCGCCGCGCGGCCCATTCAACCAGACGGAACACACGACCCGTAATGCTGGCGCAATCAGTCAGATGCGCGTCGAAGGCAATGCCGTCACGCTGTACCAGACGATGAACAATCGTAACAGCAGTAACGTGCGGATGTGTGTCATCATCACCGGTGATACGATCCACTGCACGGATGATGCGAACACGACCGCCCAGCGCGTGCGCGAAGATGATCTCGGCGGAAGCCTGCCCTCGTATGCCCTCGCAGTCGAGATGGCGAACTTCAGCCAGCGGGCACGTCGGAGCTACTTCACGCCGATCTTGTTCTACGGTTTAGGTGCCGGTGAACACGAAATCATCTTCGAGAATCGTGATCACGGCGCGACGTTCAGCCTCGATGCGCTCATGGTACATGACTAAGCCATCACGCTGATCACACGAGCCACACGACCAGCCTGTACGATGTGCAGGCTGGTTTTTGTTTGGCTTCATGCTAGGCTTAAGAGACATACAGCGGCTCTTTGGGATGTCGCGTGGTTGTTGTTGCAGGGGCTTTGCCCTAAGACTCATGAGCTATTGCAAAAGCTCAACCAAAACTCTCACAGATTGCTTTTTCAAATCTATTGCGTTGAAAACAAATGGTTTCAAAAGGTGTAGGCCTTTTGCAGGATGTGGGACAACGTCCCACTTTGCACAACGTTTACATATGAGCCTTTTCAAAGAGGGGACAAAAGGAGCTTGACCACGCAAGATATGAAAGAGCCCATACATCTAGCGAGCATACTACAAGGAGCATACAAGCATGACACTCAGGATTGATTACGGTGAGCATGTACAAGCCGCACGGCAAGCTGGCACACCGCTTGTCGCGCTCGAATCGACGGTGATCACGCATGGATTGCCGTATCCGCAAAATCGTAATACGGCGCTAGCGATGGAAGAAGCGGTACGAGAAGGCGGGGCTGTTCCGGCGACGATCGCCGTGTTAGACGGGCGCATCACCGTAGGCTTGAGCCACGAGCAAATCGACCAGCTCGCACAGGCCGATAACGTGCGTAAATGCAGTCGGCGTGACTTCCCAATCGTGATCGGCTTGGGCGAACACGGCGCGACCACTGTCGCCGGCACGATGATCATCGCCCAGATGACCGGTATTGACGTGTTCGCGACTGGTGGCATCGGTGGCGTGCATCGTGGACAGCCGTTTGATGTCTCGGCTGATTTACAAGAACTAGGGCGCACGCGTGTGACGGTCGTCTGTTCAGGCGCGAAGTCAATCCTCGATTTGCCGTTGACGCTAGAAGTGCTAGAGACCAACGGCGTGCCAATCATCGGCTATCAGACGGATACATTACCCTCGTTTTACAGTCGTCAGTCTGGATTGGCGATTGATGCGCGGGTCGATGCCATCACAGATATTGCCAGCATCATCCGCGCTACACACGCCCTCGATGCCCAGCATGGGGTGCTGGTCACTGTGCCAGTGCCCGCAGAAGCCGAACTAGCACAGGATTTAGCAGAGCAAGCAATCGAACGCGCCACAGCAGAAGCCACCGCGCGCGGCATCAAGGGCAAGGATGTCACGCCCTTTGTGTTAGAGCGTGTGGTCGAACTCACAGATGGGCAAGCGATGGTGGCCAATCGTGCCCTGCTCATCAACAACGCGCAGGTTGCCGCGCAAATCGCCTGTGAATTACGGGCTTAGCCCTGTTGCTCACGGAAGAAGAAGATCATATCCTGCGCGAAGGTCTCGCCGCCGTAATCGTGGATCAAGCGCAAGATTTGTGCGCGATGATCGACCCCGTGATTGACAACGTGCAGTAATACCTCGCCGACGGTGTGCGCGTATTGCTCGCCATTCGAGCGCGTCATTGTGAACGAGGCGGCGATGTCGGCGGTCGTCAGCGCGTGTAGATAATCCCACCATGCTTGCTGGACGGTTTGCCAGTGCTGGTAGATCGCTGTACGTGTCGTAAAATCCGACGCGGTGTAAGACGGGTTTGGTCGTTCGCTAAGGCGTGTGAGCCACATTTCCTCAGCCCACATGGTGTGTACAACCTGCTGATGCAGTGATCCTACCGAGTAAGCGACCGAACGCTTGAAATCCGCTTCGGACACTGTATCGAGGCACACTAGCAACTTCGCACGTCCCCAGTCGTTATATGTCCAGATCGTGTGAATCCAGTCGAGCATGGTCTGCATGGGTATCTCGCTTTCAGTCAGTCTGATTCAGTAGGATCGACAGGGACGCGCCAAATATCGAGACCCGTATCACAACCGATGACCAGCGTCGTGCCATCATCGCTGAGGCGCGCCATATCCGGTTGTGGGCGTTCACAGGTGCGATAGTCGCCTAAGTCGGTACGGTTACCGCTTGCCACATCCCACATGACGACGATCGGTTCAAATTCTAGGTTGACGGCGATAATCACACTGGCGTCAGGGCTTAAGAAGTACCACTGCGCGTATGCCCCGCCGAGATCATCAATATAGCGATTCTCACCCGTCTCGAAGTCCAGCACGTAGAGCGAACGGTTATCATTATCGCGCCAGACGAGATGCGTCGCGCTTTGATTGATATTGCCGAATACGGCCGGTTGTCCAGTGCCGTTGTCAACCTGCTGACGTTGTGTGCCGTTCTGCACATCCCACAGCGTGACAACGCCCGCCAAAGATGATGTAATGACATAGGGCAAGGGAATACGTCCGATACGCACGACCCCATCGGGATCGCTCGCAGGCGCATAGGGGATTGTCTCTGTATCGCTCAGGTTAGGTAGGCGATAGCGGGTGATAACGCCGTCGTTCGTGCCGATTGCCGATGTCTCAATGTACAGCGCGTCATCGTCAACCCACAATGCAAACGGAAATTCAGCGGTGACAACTGACCCGTTCACGGTCGTCTCACCATCTGTGATTTCGAGGATGTAGGGCATATCATCAGCGAAGACAGCATCGACGAGTATCGCGCTTGCGTCCTCTGTCGGGCTTGTACGAAAAGTCTCGCGCAGGTCGCCGCGATCATCGACCAGATAGAGCGTTCCTTGCGTATCACGCAGAAGATAGTGCGTGCCATCCGCGTTCATCGCAAACCAGCCCGCGTCAATCGGCGCGTCATAATCAGCGAAATCAATCTGAGCAACACTCGTGAGTTGGTCAGCATTATCGTCGGTGATGACCGCCGTCTCTTGTGCGTGAGCGCGATGTACAGCCAACAAACACAGCAAGAACGTGAGACCGCACAGCACATAAGTATTATCTGTCAGCGGTCGCAGCAATCGTTTGATATTAAGCATGAGCATCATCGTTCTCTTGCAATCAACACATTACGCCCGATGATACCCCCTGAAAGCGCGCTTGCCAATCTGCTATAATGCCACGTCATGACTGAGACACTGACAACAACTATTACACTCAAAGACTTGCGTGTGAATCACGCGGTTATTGGCACAGTAACCGATCAACCACCGGTGGTGCTATTGCACGGTTGGGGCGCGGCGATCGATCTCGTGTGGGACCTGGCACAGCACTTAAATCGCTATGGCTACTGCGTCTACGCGCTAGATTTACCCGGTTTCGGCGCGAGTGATGATCCGCCGCAAGCGTGGACTGTGTTTGACTATGCGACATTCGTTCTGGCGTATCTGGATGCGAACGACTTAGATCGCGTACATCTCTTCGGGCACAGCTTTGGCGGCCGCCTCGGCTTGATTTTAGGCGCAGACCACAGCGACCGCCTACACAAGCTAGTGCTATCAGATGCCGCCGGTATTCGCACGCCCGCCCCGCTGACTGCACGCATCCGCCTACGTGTGTACAAGAGCGTGCGCGATAACCTCTATCGTATCGGCGCGCACGGGTTAGCCGACCGCCTGCACAATGCGTATAACGCACGCTATGGATCAGACGATTTCCAGCAAGCGAGCGGTGTCATGCGCGAGACCTTCGTGAGAGTCGTGAACGAGGATTTGCTACCCTATGCCGAGCGCGTCGCGGTCAGTACGCTGCTATTCTGGGGCGATCAAGACGATGCGACTCCCCTGTGGCAAGGCGAACTGCTGGAAGCACGCATACCCGATGCCGGCCTCGTGACCTATGAAGGCGCGGGACATTATGCTTATCTTGAGCGACCGGCTGAAACAGCGCGGGTGATGGATTACTTCTTCAAGCAATCTTAAGCGAGAAAGGAACTCATGCAATCGCTATTTTTGAACCTGATCGCGCTCATTTGGCTGATCGGCACGCTGATTCGCGTGTATCGGCAGGCGCGTTTTTACCAGATTGACGAATACAAGAGCAACCGTTACATCCGCTGGCTCTTCAGCGAGCGAACACGCTGGCTTCCGTCACGAGCGACGGGCGTGTTCTTCGTCGGTGTAGTGCTGGCGTTCTTCACTGATAGCATCCCCGGTGAAGTGGCGATCGTCCCCTATATCGTGAGCATCCTCGCCGCGCTGATCGCCAGCGTGCCCCCCGACGAAGGCGAGATCAAGAAAGGTTTCGTGCGGACGGATCGCGCCACTCGCATGCTGGGGACGGCATTCGTCGTGACCAGCCTCGTGATGCTCTTGGCGAGCATCGCCATGCTCCAGAACACACCGACAAGCGATCGTTTCGCCGCAGTCGGCATGACGAGCATCGGCTTCGGTGTCTTTTTGCTGGCGCCACTGTGGTTGATGCTCGGCAATCACCTGATGTATCCGGTCGAAGCCGCGCTACGCCGCCGTTTCATCCGGCAGGCACGCGGCGTACTCGCCGCCGTCCAACCGAAAGTTATCGGCATCACGGGGAGCTATGGCAAGACGACAACCAAGAACTTCCTGCGCGATATTCTCAGCGGACGCTATAAGACTTACGCCACGCCCAAGAGTTATAATACAATGATGGGTGTGTGCATCGCCCTCAACAACGATATCGCTGATGATTACAGTATCGAATACTTTATCAGCGAGATGGGCGCATATATCGAAGGCGAAATCGCCCGTATCTGTGGCTTGACTCCGCCGGATATCAGCATCGTGGTCGAAGTCGGGCCGCAACATCTGGAACGCTTCGGCAGTCTGGAGAATATCGCCAAAGCCAAGTACGAGATTATCGCGCAGTTGCCACCGGATGGTCTCGGCGTGTTCAACTGGGATAACGACTACGTGCGCGAGATGTACGAGCGTGGCTATCCTGAGCATCGCATCGCTGTGAGCCGCACACTCGACCCGAACGACCTACCCGCGAACCCGCCGCGCTTTATCGCGACAGATGCCCATGAAACACTCGATGGGCTGGTATTCACCGTACACGACATCGAGACTGGCGCACAAGAGCGCATCAAGACGCCTGTTCACGGCGAGCATAACGTGATGAATCTCTTGCTGACGACGGCGGTCTGTGTGCATGAGGGGATGACCTTGCGTGACGTGGCGATGCGTGCCCGTATGCTCAAGCCCGCTGAGAGTCGTCTGGTGCGACAAGTAGCGGATGGCGGCATCACGATTATCAACGATGCTTATAGCGCGAATCCGGTGGGGGTCGTCAGTGCCTTAAAAGTGCTGGGCATGCACCAGAAGGGGCGGCGCGTGCTGGTCACGCCGGGGATGATCGAACTCGGTGATTTACACGAGCGCGAGAATCGTAAACTGGGCGAGATCGCCACCCAGTACGCGACGGATATTATTCTCGTCGGCGCGAAACAGACAGAACCGATCAGAGCGGGTGTTGAAGCAACGGACTTCGCGCACGATCGTTTACAAGTCGTCGAGACGCTCTCGGATGCGATCGAGTGGTACAAGGCACATCTCGCCGCCGGTGATACAGTGCTTTTCCTGAACGATTTGCCCGACACATACTGACGATAAGAGGACAGGACAATCATGGAATTTATCATCTTATTCGCGCTCATCTTGCTCAATGGCGTGTTTGCCCTATCAGAGATAGCGGTTGTGTCGGCACGCAAATCGCGCCTACAAGAGATGAGCATGAAAGGCAATAATTCGGCAGAGATCGCGCTGGAACTGGCGGAAGACTCGACGCGCTTTTTATCGACGGTGCAGATTGGCATTTCGCTGATCGGGATTTTCGCGGGCGCGTTCGGCGGGTCGGCACTGGCGGATGACATCGGCATGTTCATCAGCGACCGTGTGCCCGCCCTCGCGCCTTACGCCAATCAGATCGGCTTCGCGCTGATTGTCCTGCTGACGACTTATCTCTCGCTGGTGATTGGCGAACTCGTGCCCAAACGCCTCGCGCTCAGTAATCCAGAGCGTTTTGCTGTGTTGATCGCGCCGCCGATGAACGTTCTATCGCGCATTACCGCGCCGATTGTGTGGTTTCTCTCGCTCTCGACGCGGGGGGTCACTACGGTTTTGGGCGCACGCACCGATAGCGAACAATCCGTGACCGAGGGCGAAATTCTGTCAATGATTCGTGAGGGGATCAAAATCGGGCGCTTCGCCACAGAAGAGCAATATATGGTGCGCGAGATTTTCGACCTTGATGATACGCACGTCAGCGAGTTGATGACACCCCGCATCGATATTATCTGGTTCGATGTGGAAGAAGACGAAAGCAGTATCCGGCAGAAGCTGACCAAAACGCGACACTCCGCTTATCCAGTCGCGCAGGGGTCAATCGACAACGTGATCGGCATTGTAACATCGCGCGATATTCTGGCGAACGTGGTCGAAGATAACACGATTGACTTAGAAGCGATCATGCAACCGCCGATCTTCGCCCCCAAGACGATCGACGTTGCCAGCGTCTTGGCGAAGCTCAACGACGCGCATCTTCGCATGGCGGTGGTTCTCGGTGAGCATGGCGGCATAGAGGGCGTGCTGACGATCAACGACATCGTTGCTGAGGTATTTGGATTAGCAGATGTCGCCACGCCGGAAGCCAAGCAACAGAGCGACGGGTCGTTCATTGTCGATGGCAATCTAGCGATTGACGATTTACAACGTCTACTCGCGGATCTAGAAATTCCGGCAGACGAACAGCGCGAT
>DAOTTV010000121.1:0-1595 GCA_034437755.1 Anaerolineae bacterium
GTGCCTTCCGGAATAGCGAAGATCATGCGGCCCGTCTCGCGGTTGATGAGCTTGGTCACTTCGACCTGAATCGTGCGATCCATATAGCGTTTGCCATTTTCGACAACGACCATCGTCCCATCATCCAGATAGCCGATGCCCTGCTCTTCCTGACTGCCTTCCTGAATGATGCGAATCGGGAAGGTCTCGCCAGGGATGTAGATCGAGCGCACGGCGTTCGCCAGCTGGTTGATGTTGAGAACCGTCACGCCTTGTGCATCGGCAACTTGGTTCAAGTTGTAGTCGTTGGTGATGATCGCGGCGTTCATCTGTACGCCGAGCGCGATCAACTTATCATCGACCGCCTGGATATCCTCGAAATCATCCTCGACAATCCGCACCGGCACCACGTCCGAGCGTTGTAAATTGTTGAGCATGTTCAAGCCACGCCGCCCGCGATTGCGCCGCAACTGATCGGACGAATCCGCCACGCGATGCAATTCGCTGAGGACGAAGCGCGGTACGATCAGCAAGCCACCGATGAAGCCCGTCTCGGCAATCTCGATAATGCGCCCGTCAATCAGCACACTCGTATCAAGAATCAACTGCCGCGATGACCCCGCCGGCGTGCGCGTTGTCGATTTGAAGTTGTTGCGGATGGTATCGATGATCTCGCGCGAGCGCACGCCGAAGATCGTCAAGCCTAAGTAACCGGCGGTGATCGTGAACAGAAGCGGGGCATAAGCGCCTAGCGGTGGATCAAGCAGAGAGAGCGGGTACGCCGCCAGCAGAGCAATCACTAAGCCCAGCATCATCCCCATGATCGACAGCAAGAGACGCTCGACGGGCCACTCGTTAATCGCGCGGCGAATATTACGCACGGGGCGCACGGTCAACCACGGCGTGATGACCACGCCGAACAAAATCCCAACCAAGCCGAAGAGAAAAGCACTGCTTTCCGGGGCATAATTGATGAACTCGGCATTTTCAGCGCCGATGCGCGCACCGAGAATCATGAACACAATCAACCCAATCATGCGCGATACAAAATCTGGAGACATAAGTTGTCAACTCCTGAGCATACGGCTTCGTCTGCTGACCGCCGCGAATGAGTGAGGGCGGCAGGTGCTCGGCACAGCGCAGGATGAAGGCGTATGGCAATAAAGCCGTTTTTAGAATAGTAATGGCAGAATCATTCTGCCGCTTGACCGCTACTAGCAGTCCTTGTCTTTATCTGACGAGTCATGCCTATTTCAATAATCGTAGCGATGTTTTGAAACAGCATGACGGCTCTTTGGGATGTCGCGTGGTTTTTGTTGCAGGGGCTTTGCCCCCGCCCCCCACAAGGAACTGTCGTTCCTTGACCTTGTTCATTTTGACGTTCCCTTTTTTCAAAAAGGGGACAAAAAGGTAACTACTCAGGTCAATTGATTGACGCCAGCTTCTGCCCTCAAGACAAGCACGGTTGAAGTCCCTCTCCTGGCCACATAGTGGCGGTCGGGAGGGGGATTTAGGGTGAGGGCTGAGTAGTTACACAAAAAGAGTTTGACCACGCAAGATACGAAAGAACCAGCATGACTTTACTATATTATAAACATCAACATCGGATTAACAAC
>DAOTTV010000122.1:0-26166 GCA_034437755.1 Anaerolineae bacterium
CCCAGCGATACCGCAACGGCGACTCACACGCATACACCGACCGTCACGCCCAGCGATACCGCAACGGCGACTCACACGCATACACCGACCGTCACGCCCAGCGATACCGCAACGGCGACTCACACGCATACACCAACCGTCACGCCCAGCGATACCCCAACGGCGACTCACACGCATACACCAACCGTCACGCCCAGCGATACCGCAACGGCGACTCACACGCATACACCAACCGTCACGCCCAGCGATACCGCAACGGCGACAGCTACCGCATCGCATACGCCGACTCTGACTGCAACACCTGATCCCACTGAAGCGGTAGCTGAAGTAGCTGTTATGGTCACGGATACAGCTAGTCCCACAGCAACGGCGACCGATACGCACACACCGACCGCCACCAGCACACATACACCAACCGCAACCCATACCCATACAGCTAGTCCCACTGCTACGGCGACTGTCACGCCAAGCGCGACCAACACACTGACAGCAACTGCCACAGCGACTCATACCGCGACTGCAAGCAACACACCGACTGCCATTCCCACATACACACGCACGCCGACCGCTACAGTCACACCGACTGCCACTAGCACAGCGACTGAGACGGCAATTGCGATCGTCTTACCGGAGACCGTACAACCGAGTGCGACACCTGTCATTGAGACACCGACATCACCAGCCCTATTTGATAATCTACCTGTGCCGATCGAAGCACTTATCGGCGCGATTGTCTTATTGATTGTGCTGGGTTATGTATTCGTCTACTGGCAAAGCCTGACAGCAGTCAATCGCTATGACGAGGGCTTTGTGATTGATACTTGTCCAGTCTGCCGTCGTGGGACATTACAGCTTGAGCAACGGCAAGAGCGCATCCTCGGTATTCCGCGTGCGCGTCGCACAGTGCGCTGTGACTCCTGTCGGTCTGTTCTGCGCGAGACTGGCATGAAACACTGGCGCTATGCCGTTGATCGCATCGAGAATGCTCAATTGCACGACCGCTATAATGGACAGATCATCACCGATGAAGAACTCGTGCGTTTGAGCAAACCGCCGCGCCCTACCCGCGTCGATCAAGAGACCGCGCCGCCTGACCAACCCGACGATCATGATGAATGAAAGATTGCCCATGCACAGACGACTCATCCCATTTCTCGTCAGCGTGTTGATCTTGATGGCTTGCCAGCCTGACGAGGCAACAATAGTATCTCCGACCGCACTCACGTCTACCCCGCGTGATAATCTCATCACACAATTGGAGACGTTCACGCCGATTCCGACTCTGCCATTAGTGCGCGAACTGGCAACAGCAACCGACACGCCGACATCCACCGCCACAGTAACCAACACGCCGACGGCATCACCGACGCGGACACACACCGCAACCCTGCGCCCAACACAGGTATCGGCAACGAATACAGAGCAGATCTCATCCACACCGCCCCCGACGATAACGCCGACTGAGGAGCTATCGCGCACCGATCACTATTGGCTGGCACGCCCGATTGCGCTCGATGATGATCGCGTGCATTGGGTCGATCGCACCTACCCCTATGGCAGTACCCAGCTCGGCATACGGGATGTACATCTGGGCGTAGAATTCGTGAACAATCGCTTCACGCCGGTACTGGCATCCGCAGGCGGTCAGGTGCTATTCGCTGGTGATGATAGCGAAACACTCATCGGCCCAGAATACGATTACTATGGCAATGTCGTCATTATCGCGCACGATTTCGCATCGCCGGAAGGCTTGCCGGTCTACACGCTCTACGGGCATATGCAAGATATTGCGGTCAGCGCGGGGGATGTCATTGAGCGTGGGGCGCGTGTCGGGCGCGTGGGATCAACTGGTATTGCTATCGGCGCACATATACACTTTGAAGTTCGGGTCAGCGATCCCTTTGACTATCGCAACACGCGCAATCCGGATTTGTGGATCGAACCCTATCGCAATCACGGCACGCTTGCCGGGCGCGTCGTCGGGGCGGCGGACGTGTTCAACGTCGTGTTAGAAGTGCGCGGCGATGGCTTCTGGCGTGAGACCTATACCTACGCCGGATCACAGGTCAATAGCGACCCGCTCTGGAACGAGAACTTCACGCTGGGTGATTTGCGCGCCGGGGAATACGAAGTGTTCATCGGTGATGGACTGGGGAACTTTTTATTTCGGGAGCGCGTGACGATCGTCGCCGGTGAAACAACGTGGTTAGATGTTCGCCTGAATGGCTCTGAGTGATCGTGATGATTGAGTGCATCGCAGAGGCGAGCGCGATAGCCCACCCCTGCGATCGAACGATCAGCTTAGTTCTCGTACATGCGATAGTTGAAGGTCAGCTGTGAGCCGGCAACAGCGTTGACAACTTCGATTACGCCGTACTTTAGCCCGCCATCTGTACGAATGCCGATCAACATGCCGTTGGTCACAGGCGTGATGATCTGATTCGCGAGCGGTGCGCTGGCAATTGCGTCCCGATGCACATTGTTGAAGCTGGTGAAGTTGGTCAAACGCACGAGTTCCGTACTGCCCAGCGCAACCAGACCGCCGCCGCCCCATTGAACATCTTCCATACCACCATCAAGTGCCGTAACACCCGTCTCTGATAGGGTGATTTGTCCGGTCGCTTGCGCGGTCGTCAGTAGGGGCGCATCCGCGATGTAGTTGAGGATGAAATCATCGTTGTTGGCTTCGCCGGTGGTACTCTCCGGCACTTGGTTGTTCAAGTCCGCGACGATGGTCACATCCTGCGGGCCGGTCGGTCCCGTCAACGTGCCGGTGAACGTGATATTGGTCTGTGTGCCCGCCGCGAGGCTGTTGAGGATAACCGCGTTATAGACGTTGCCCGGCTCGAAGCTAGCGGCAACGGCGAACTGTCGAGCAGGCGAACCCCCGCGATTAGCGATCGTTGCCGTGACGTTAAAGGGTACACCGATTGTGATGCGGTTAGGAATCGCGTTGGTCACGACCACATCGGGGATCGGTTGTGCAGTGGGAGTAGCGGTTGCCGGTGGCGGTGTCGGTGACGGTGGTGGCGTGAGTACCCGAATCTGATTGCGATCGCCGTTCACATCTAGAATCGGACGCGAGAGCCAGCCAGTTGTCCCCCGAAATTCGATCGCTACCCAGCTGAAGTCGATCGTCGCACCGATGATGTCAGCAGTCGATCCTTCCGGCAGTTGCCCGAGAATATCATAATTCAAGCCGGGGCCTGTACGCACGTTTTGTACGGTGCGCGTCACTTCGAGGAAGGGGCCGACGGGTTGTGTGGCGGTCGGCACGAGCGTCGGGGACGGAATGGGGGTTGGTTGCCCGAATGTAGAACCGCCACTTTGCGCGATTTGTAGGCGTTGGATGCCTGCATAGCGCGCGACAGCAATCGGCGCACCAAACTCCCCCATTTCCAGCACCGAGACGTTATTGCTGATCTCGCCGGGGACGAGGGTTGCTGGCGATAACTCGCCCTGCACACCATCGAAATCGCGGATCGAGAACAAATTTGTTACGAGGTTCCCTGCGTTACCGATAGCTTCACGCAGGAGATACACGCCATCATAAGCGGCGGCACTCAGAGACGTGGGGACATCGCCAAACGCGCCGAGATAAGCGAGCACAAAGGCTTGGCTAGTCTCATCATCATAAGTATATGACCACGTATCGACCGCGATAATGCCGCTCAAATTAGCATCCGGCACGCGTTGCCGGAAGTCGGTCTGTGCGGCTTGCTCGTAGATAAAACGCCCCGACCACCCGACAGCGCGTAAGTCATTGTACAGTGGTGCCATCGTCGCGGGGTCCCCGTAGGCGACGACGAATTGCGGCGCATTCTGTAGAATATCGCCGGTGATGTCTGCTAGCGTCACATCATCCGCGAGAACATATGAGAAGCTCGGGTCTAAGCCTTGTTGCCGCGCCGCCCGTGTGAAGCTCAGCACACTCACGGTACTCGCGACATCAAGCTGTACTGTGACCAGCGAGGCCGCGCTGAGATCGTTAATCAGGTAATTTGCCAGTGCGCGCCCCTGCAAGATTTCTTGTGCGCGAAGCCGCAAGAGCAAATCAGTGGTATCGTTGGTAATGATCGCGTCATCAGTCGCCGGCGTCAAAATCGGCACATCCAGCTGAGCGAGCAAATCGCGATTCTCCAGCACTGTGTCCGACCCTGCGGGCCCGATGACGGCGATCACACTCGCCTGATTAATATTCGCAACCGCAAATTCAAGGTCATCCGGCGATTGCTGGACGAGTTGTAGTTGGAAAAGCGTGCCATCTGCCCCGCGCACGCCTCCACTTGCGTTGATCTCTTGCACGGCGAGTTGTGCGCCCTGCGCCAGTGGACTGCCACTATTTGCTAGCAGACCAATCCGAAACACGGGGCTTGTCTGCGCCAGTGGGACAGCTACGCCCAGCACCAACAAAGCCAATATGCCAACCAGGCATCTTACAAATGGTGTCAATCGCATAAAAAATCCTCCATTCTGTCAATAAAACTGGTTCTTTGGTGTCTTGCGTGGTCAAGGAACAACAATGGGGACGAGCCCTTGTCACAAAAACCACGCGACATCCCAAAGAGCCATAAACTTTATACGAGTATAACACGTACCGGCGTGGATAGCTGTTGCTGTGGCAGTTGTTTACACCACGTTTGCCCGACTGCCTACGGGTTTGACAGCGACTTGATTTTCGTACCTGAACTTACTATACTCATTACTTAAAATCCTAACATGTCCTCAGAAATCTAGGATAACGCAGTCGCATGGTGCAACGAGAGCGCGTAACGGAAGATATTTTTGTTTTTACCAGTGATTTATATGTACAGGTGAATGCCGCGGTCATCGTCACGAGTGATGGCGTGGTTGTCATCGACACCTTGCTTTATCCAGACGAAACACAGCACATCAAGCACTTTATCGACACCCGTATCAATCAACCTGTGCGCTACGTCGTCAATACACATCATCACGCCGATCACACAACTGGGACATCCCTGTTTGAAGAGGCACAAGTGATCTCGCATCAGCTCTGCCGCGAGCTTTTGAACACCCGCGGACGCGAGAGCCTGCAACGATCGCAGGCGGGGGCGAGCGACTTCGACACGGTGCAACTCGTGTTACCGCAGGTCGTCTTTGATGATACGATGAGCTTACAGGTGGGGGATAAAGCATTACACTTTGAAGCGGCTCCCGGTCACAGCCCGGGTTCGATTGTTTGCTGGGTAGATGACCTCAACGTGCTGTTCGCCGCCGATACGGTGATGCCTATCCCGTACTTTGTCGATGGCGACTTCGACGATCACATTCGCACGCTTGAAGGCTTACAAGCCCGCAACTTCGAGAATATCGTACAAGGACATGGCGAAATTGTCCTGCGTGGCGAAGTCGAGCCGAAGTTGCAAAGTGATATTGACTACCTGTACAAGTTGCGGATTGCGGTCGATAAAGCTTTAGACTCATCGACCGACCCGCAGAAAATCAACAAAGCCCTCGCTTCGATCAAAGTCGGCGCTTGTGGCAAAAGTCATATTCTGCTCAACGGGGTTGTGCAACAACTCCACTACCAGAACGTCATGAGCCTCGCCAACCAACGGCGGCAAGAACTCATGATGCAATCCAAATAGTCCGATTAGTTTTGAAGGAAAGACAACCATGGCAGAAGAGGTTACTTATCTCACTCCAGAAGGTAAAGCGGAAATGGAGGAGGAGCTTCATCGCCTGAAGACGGTTCAGCGTCCGCAATTAGCACAACGCTTGAAAGAAGCGGTAGCGATGGGCGATCTGAAAGAAAATGCGGATTACCACGACACACGCGAGAAGATGAGCCTGCTCGATGGACGTATCCAGCGTCTGGAATATATCTTACGCAATGCCGAAATCATCGAAAGTGGTAAGACTGATGAAGTCCGGATTGGCTCAGTCGTCACCATCCGCGAAGAGGGCATCGACGAGGATGAGGTATACACCATCGTCGGCGAAGCACAGGCGAACTCGCTTGAGGGCAAAATCTCGCACAAAAGCCCGATCGGTTCTGCTCTGCTCGGTCATAAAAAGAACGATAAAGTCCGTGTGGAAACGCCCAACGGCGAGATTATCTTCAAGATTCGCAAGATCAAATAAGATAGCCCTGCCAAACGTCACAGCAAACGATAGCAGATCAACGCCCGCTCACGCATGAACGGGCGTTTTTGCGTCGATGTTGATTAACGATATAGGCGCGGGTCAAGCGCATCGCGCAAGCCATCGCCCACAAAGTTGAAGCCCAGCACGGTGACCATGATCGTCAAGCCGGGGAAGGTCGCATACCACCACGCATTGATGAAGAAATTACGCCCCTGATCGATCATCGTGCCCCAGCTCGGATTGGGAATTTGCACGCCCAAGCCCAAAAAGCTCAAGGTCGATTCTGCTAGGATCGCGCCAGCAATCCCCAGCGATGCCAGCACAATCGAGGGCGCGACGGCGTTGGGCAAGAGATGCTGGATCATAATCCGAAAGTTGGACGCACCCAACGCACGCGCGGCGATCACGTATTCGCGCTCTTTGATCGTCAAAACCTGACTACGCATCATGCGCGTATCCGCCGGCCAACCGATGAGACCAATCGCGAAGAAGATGCTGATTTGCTTCGCTGATAGCCCGAGCGCGTTGAAAAAGTCGAAGAAGGGTATCGTCTCGGGATCAATCACTGCCACCCACACAATCAGCACCATCAACCCCGGAATCGCGAACATCGCGTCCGTCAAGCGCATGATGAAATCATCAATCCAGCCGCCGAACCAGCCCGAAATCAAGCCGAGAGAAATGCCGATGACGATCGCGACAGTCTGCGCGACGAAGGCGATCACCAGCGAGATACGCGCCCCGTATAGAATGCGACTGAACAAATCGCGCCCGAATTCGTCCGTCCCGAGCGGGAACTCCCAACTCGGTGGATGCAGGCGGTTCATCGCGCTGATTTTGTTGGGATCATGCGGGGCAATCTGATCGGCAGAGATCGCCGCGAAGATCATTATGAAGACGATCAACAAACCCAGCACAGCAATATGATTGCGAAAGAACGCCCGAATAAACCGGCGACGATTGCTATTAGTGGTGGTTTCTTCAGCCTCTAAGCGGGCAACCTGTGTGTTCGGTTCCATCTCACTCATCATAACACCTCAACGATATTGAATGCGGGGATCAAGGATGGCGTACAGTAAATCGGTAGCGAGGTTCACCGCTAGATATGTGAAGGCACCGAGGAGCATAATGCCCATGATGACGGGGGTATCGCGCTGTAAAATCGCGGGGACGATCGCCCGTCCTAAACCGGGCCAGTTGAAGATCGTCTCAGTGACCAGTGCGCCGGTCATCAAGCCCGCCACCTGCAAGCCAACGACCGTCAGCACCGGAATCAGCGCGTTGCGGATGTGGTGGACGCTCAGCACGCGTCGCCGTTTCAAGCCCTTCGCGCGGGCGGTGTTGATGTAATCCAAGCCGGCGACCTCTAACATGCTCGAGCGCATGACCCGCGCAATTGTCGCGCTTAAGTTAGTACCGAGGACAAACGACGGCAGTATCAAATAATAGGGATTACCCCCGCCGAACCCCGCCACCGGAAAGAGCGCAATGCCCGTCTGATCTTGTGTGAGTAAGAGTTGCGCCACCAGTGCCTGCCAGAAAACCGGCATCGATAAGCCAATCAGCGCGAAGATCATCAGCGCATGGTCGATCCATGTGTATTGCTTCAAAGCGGAGATTACCCCCGCCGGAATCCCGATTAACAAGGCGACAATCATGCCACCCGCCATCAAGTAAAGCGTGCGCGGCAGGCGATAGCCGATGATGTTGATCACTTCTTCGCGCTGGATATACGAGCGCCCAAGATCGAAGCGCAACATATCCCCCAAGAACTCGAAATACTGCTCGTAGAACGGGCGATTTAAGCCCAATTCTTCAATAATCGCCTGCCGTTCTTCAGGCGGTAGACGATTCAGTTCTTCGCCTAAAATCGCGCTCAGAGGATCGCCTGGCATTAAGTACGCGAGGAAGAACACAATCGTATAGATCAAAAATAAGGTCGGTATGATTTGCAATACACGCCGAAAGATGTATTTTGCCACAACGATGCTTTTCTATATTCAGTCGGTTGGTCGGGTATGGGATAAGACAATCGGGGATGAAAACAGGTGGAGCGACGGCCCCACCTGCCCATTCATCGTGGTTGGGTTGGTCAACCTTAACGGCTGAGTTCAACTTCCCACAGGGGCGCGGTATACGTCCCACCGCCACCGGGGTTGAAGCCTGCCACCCACGGCTTTTGCAACCAGCTAACTTTGCTGTATGCCGACGGGATAACGACCGAATCGCACATGACGCGATCATGCACCTGTTGGTACAAATCTGTACGAGCGTCGGGATCAAGTTCCGTGCGGGCTTCTAACAGCAATTCATTGACTTCTGGCACGTCGTAGCGCATCGAGCCATCACCGTTGAGGATCAAGAAGTCGAACACATCGGACGGATCAACCAAGCCAGCCGCCCAGCCATTCTGGAAGACCATCGCATCATCGGCGACGATGCTATCCCAGTAGGTGCTACCATCTTCGACGATGAATTCAATCTCGAAGCCGAGTTCGCGCAGGGCTTCTTCCCACACGACAACCTGTGCTTCGTCCGAGATCACTTCTAACAAGTGGATGCGGATCGTCGGCAGACCTTCGCCTTCAGGGAAGCCAGCTTCTTCCAGCAATTCGGCGGCGGTTTGCAGGTCATAGGGGTAGACACATTCTGGCACGCTGGCGGGCATCGAGGGCGGCAAGAAGCCCTGATCTGCCGGGAAACGTGCGCCTTCCGCGAAGATGTCCCACGCGGTTTCACGATCGAGCGCGTGCGCCATCGCCTGCCGGACGAGCGGATTTTCCGCTAAGAAGCCCGTCTCCATGTTGAAGCCCCAGTAACGCACGTGCAAGCCTTCACGATCGCTGAATTGATCGCCAAACTCGTTGATGATCGCGTTACGTTGACCACTGGGGAATGAGAACAGGAAGTCGATATTATCCTGACGATAATCGAGCAGTGCGGTATTGGCATCGCCGTAGTTGATGAAGATCACGCCATCGTTACGCGGCAAGCCTTCGACATAGTAGTCGGGGTTTGCTTCGAGGATCAGCTGATCTTGTCGCCGCCATTCGACGAATTGATACGGGCCGGTGCCGATCGGCGTATCGTTGAAGTCATCGCCGAGTTCGGTGTAGGCTTCTGGCGATGTGATCGAGATCATACCGTTGATCAGGAAGAGGCGATCCGGTTCAGAGAGCGTAATCTGGAAGGTATCTTCGTCGATTGCCTGCAAGCCTTCGACATTGGCATCATCCATCACCAGCGGTGCGTCCTCGCCCATTTCTTCGAGAGCGGCGGTGTATTCGCTAGCACCAACGATGAATTCCAGCCCAGTCCCGCGAATGGAAATATCTTCATCAGGATGCAGAGCGACCAGATAATTCCAGAGGATGTCCTCAGCCGTGACTGCGCGACTTTCGAGATCCACACCTTCGACATCGTGGAACAGTACGCCGTCGCGCAGATCGAACGTGAACACTTGCTGACCATCATCTGTAGTTTCGACTGTCCAGCTTTCGGCAATTGCGCCGTTGATGTCACCGGTTGTCTGGTCGACACGCGTCAGACCTTCGTAAATATTGCGATTGACAGTACCAATCGAAATCGTATCCGAAATGAACGGATTCAAGTGTTCAGGGTCAACCGTGATCGGGTAGCGGATGACATTATCATCCTGTGCGACCGCCGGCAATGCTGTTGCTACTAACAACACCAACACCATACCTACAAAATAAACACGTTTTAGCATTTTTTATTTAACTCCTCTAATTTGGACGTTAAAGGGGATATGAGCTAAAATTAACCCTATCCTGAATAAGAGTATAGCGGGATTATGAAATTCGGCAAGCAATTCAATATAAGTTTGGCTTATATGATGATGTAAATCTTATGCGTTTGCGAGTATGCTAGATGATGGGTGGGTCATGTCTTGACTGTGAGATACCCGTCCCCTAAAATGTATACTTCAATGTTTGCGTGCGAGAAAATCTATGTTTGAGAGTTTGAGTAAACGCCTCCAAGATACATTTGATAGCTTGGGCAAAGGCGGTGTTGTCAGTGAACAGGACGTAAAAAGCGCAATGCGCGAGGTGCGGATGGCTCTGTTAGAAGCCGATGTCGCCCTGCCAATTGTTAAAGACTTCGTGAAGCGCACCCGCGATCGTGCGATGGGTGCCGAAGTCCACAAGAAGCTACGTCCCAGCGAGCAAGTCATCAAGATCGTACACGAAGAGCTGATTGAAACGCTGGGCGAGCCCGGCACGCTCGATTTTTCGCGCAGTCAGCGCCCACACGTCATCATGATGGTTGGCTTGCAAGGTTCCGGTAAAACCACCAGTGCCGCTAAACTGGCGTTGCATCTCCGTAAAAACGATAATCGCAAGCCTTTCTTCATCGCCGCGGATACCTACCGTCCCGCCGCGGTTGACCAGCTTGTGACGCTCGCGAAACAGATCAACGTCCCCTATTACGAAGAAGGCGTGTCGGATACCCCGCCTGAGATCGTCAAGCGGGGGATGGATGCCGCCAAACAATCCAATGTCGATGTGGTGATTGTCGACACGGCGGGTCGCCTGCAAATTGATGAAACGCTTATGACCGAACTCGAAGAGATCAAAGCCCACACCAATCCGGCAGAAGTGCTGTTGGTGGCGGATGCGATGACCGGTCAAGAAGCGGTGAATATCGCGACGGGCTTTAACGAGCGCGTCGGCATTACTGGTCTCATCCTGACAAAGGTCGATGGGGATGCGCGCGGTGGTGCCGCCCTCTCAATGCGCTCTGTCACAGGCGTGCCGATCAAGTTCATGGGGACAGGCGAGAAGATCGCACCGGATACGATCGAAGTCTTCCATCCCGATCGTATCGCCGATCGTATCCTCGGCATGGGTGACGTGATGACGCTCATCGAGCGTGCCGAAGAGATTTACGAAGAAGAAGAAGCGATGCGCTTGCAAGAGAAAATGATGAACAATCAGTTCACTCTGCAAGACTTCCTCGACCAATTGCAGAAGATCAAGAAGATGGGGCCGATTACGAAAGTGATGGGGATGATCCCGGGCTTCAACAAGATGCAAATGCAAGGCATGGTCGATGATCAGGATGTTGAAGAGCGCATCAAGAAAGTCGAAGCTATTCTCAACTCGATGACGATCGAAGAGCGCAACAAGCCCAAAATCCTCAACGCGAGCCGCCGCAAGCGCATCGCACGCGGGAGCGGGGTCGAAGTGCGCGATGTGAACGATGTCATCAAGCAATATCGCCAGATGCAGAAGATGATGGATCAACTGCGGAAGGGCAACATGCCGAATATCCCCGGCTTGCCGGACGGACTCGGCGGGCTATAATAAGACAATAACTCAGCATTAGCAGAGTCATTCACAGGGCGATCATTTCTATGCGCCCTTTTTGTGCGTCATAGCACGATCTGTAATCTGACAAACATACACAAGATAATCACAGGAGTAAACAACACTATGGTTCGCATTCGTTTGACCCGCGTCGGTCTCCGACAACAAGCGGCGTATCGCATTATCGTGACCGACAAGCGCAACGCCCGCGATAGCCGCTACATTGAAGTGATCGGGCATTATAACCCGCGCACGCGCCCGGCGACTGAAGTTGTCGATGAAGCACGCGCGCTCTACTGGTTGAGCGTCGGCGCACAACCCAGCGAAGCCGTCGCGAAGATTTTTAACCGTACAGGCACCGCAGAACGCTATGAACGCATGAAAGCCGGCGAAGAACTAGAAGCACTCGTCGCCGAAGCCGAAGAGAACCGCGCAGAACTGCCCGACCAGCGCACCGAGTATCCCGCACCGGCGGCTGGCGAGAGCAAGATCAAAGCACGCGAAGCCCTGCGTAAACAAGCCGAAGCGGCATTGGCAGGCGACAGCGACGACGATGCTGAGAGCGAATAAGCATCGCCGTCACGGGGCGATTGTATGGATCGCCCCATGCTATTAATTCATGTCGCGTCATATATATATGCGGGGCTTTCGTATCTTGCGTGGTCAAGCTCTTATTGTCCCCTTTTTTGAAGGCATAGCGGTAACTACTCAGGTCTGGGGAAGATTTCATGGGGTTTCACCCCATACCCCACCCCTTTTTGAAAAAAGGGGACAAAAACTTTTATCGTTTGTCATTTAAGACCCGTTCTTGGGGGTGCAGGGGCAAGGCCCCGGAGTAGTTACGTGTGGGATTAAAAAGAGACATGCTGAGCATGTCTCTGTGATAGTGCATGAGTTGTGAAGCGTCGGCGCTTAGGTGACGATCGTCACGGCGCTCGCTTGCAGGCCCTTGCGACCTTGCGTCACTTCAAATTCCACGGTCACGCCTTCGTCCAGTGAACGATAGCCGGAACCCTGAATTTCGGAATAGTGTACGAAGAGATCATCGCCACCTTCTTGTGAGATGAAACCGTAGCCTTTTTCCGCGCTGAACCACTTGACTGTACCTTGTTTACGATCTGACATTGTTGCATCACTCCTGTTGTAGATAGGGTTGTGCCATAACCTGCTTGTACCACTCTCACACCCCCTAACAGGATGTTCGTTGTACTGATGAAGCGACATGTAAAAGCGATTGCGATGTAGCGTCTCTGTGTCATGAGGTGCTACTATAATCGCCCATGCCTTTTCTGCTGAGGTTGTTGGGTGCATAACCACTGCACCAATGTAGTGAAACGCTCTGTTTCTAACTTCTACATCGCACATTAAGCATACCACATTCTACGCGATAGGCAATATCGACTCATGATTGATTTAGCTCGTGCGCTCATAGGCGACGCTTGCCGCCACTCCCGAGCGAGCGTTTGGCTTTCGGCAGGTCGATCGACTGCAACTCGACCGCTTTATAGAAGTCGGTATCGTAGGTGCGCGGCTTGATGACGACCGGCATCGGCACGGCGTGCCCCATGATGATCGCCTGTTGCTTGGTCTCAAGGCGGGCGAGGACTTCGCGCAAGCCCGATGCGCCGCTGATGCCGTTCAAGACGGCGTGAATATCGCGCTCATTATCGAGCAAGGCGGTGACGCGCGTGCCGATTTGCGACATCACCTCTTCGTCGATCGCGCTCGGACGTTGATCGACGACCAGTAGCGTGACGTTGTACTTCCGCATCTCGCGGGCGATCACGCCGAAGGTCGTCTGGCGGGCGACGAGTGGATCGAGGAATTTGTGTGCTTCTTCGATGGTGATGAGCAGTTGCGGCGGTTCCATCGATTTATCGCCGAGGGCTTGTTCCATCTTTTCGATGTAATGCTGGTGGATGCGGCGCGTCAAATAATTAGCGACCAGCATATAAGCATCGAGCGAGTTCCCATAACGCCCGAACTCCAGCACGACGCTCTTCTCTTGATTGACCAGCAGATCAATGATTTTCTGCACGCTGTCGCCGTCATTTTCCGGCACGAGGAAGTGCCAGCGTTCAAAGCGTTCGAGGCGGCGTTGCAATGCCGATAGCGTGCCACCGCCGATGTTGGTCTCGTTGACGACGTAATCGAGGTCTTCGGGGTTGCCCTTGATGAGTTGATGCACCCACGATGTCCCCCACAGTTTCCGCAGGCTATAGGCGGCATCGATCATCGTATCGGAGAGATTCATCGTGGTCTTGAGCATGGCGATGTCTTCCGGTTCAATCTCGTTGTAGCCCAGCCGCACGTCGAAATCGTAGCGCGACTTACGCCGATCGGAGGATTCTTTATCCATCGTGAGGATCGTCACCTTATTGCCGAATAACTGGCGCAGACCTTTGACCGCCTGCCCGTTCTCGGTGGTGATTTCCCAGCCATAGTCATTGTGCATGTCGAAGATCAAGCTCACGCCGATGCCGCGATTGATCACGCCCGCCATCAGCACTCGTGTGAGGAAGCTCTTACCCGTGCCGGACTTGCCGAACACGCCGACACTGCGCTCGACCAGCCGCTTGAGATCGAGATTGATATTGGTATGCTCCAGCTCTAGCGGCGAGCCGACGTTGAAGTGCGTCTGATCTTCAGCGCCGAACACGGCGTTCACGTCGGCTTCGGTGGCATTATACGCGCTGTTAAAGTGACCGGGAATCGTCTTGACCGGCAGTGCGCCCTCGGCATCGTCGATGACCAGCATCGGCGTGACGGTGATGATGCTGTAGGCGATCGTGCCGGTGTAAATATCGCGCAGGAAGGGGTCGCTGATGTCGGGCGGGTCGCTCTGGATGCTCATGTTGGTGCTATCGAGCGAGATGTCGTTAATCATGCAGAAGAAGCGTTTGCTTTGCCCGCGAATGACGATATATCGCCCAACTGCCAGTTCTTCGACATTCACCAGCGGGTCGAGCTTGATTGCTAGCCCGCGACTGATACTGCCACCGACGACGACTCCGAGCCGTTCGGCGGTGTTGGGATTGATGACGGTACCGTCCGCGTTGCGCGGGAACCATTCATCGAGGGTGGATGGTTGTTGATCTTGTGGCTGTGTCATGCGCGTCTCTCACAGAAAAACTTGCGGGTCTTTAAGTGTGGCGGACGATGCCGGCATCATCCTGAAGGGCTGGAGTCGCCAGCCCTTTTGGGTGGCTTCAGCGCGTCTCGCAAGCCATATCTGCCGCATCCGGCACACGGGCGATGCTCCGCACGCGCTCGAACTCTTGCAGGTAAAGCGCGGCGATATCGGCATTGCGGATAATCAGCACGTTCTCGTCGTTGCTCTCGACAGCGTTATTGCTGTAGTTGAACGACCCGGTGATGACGGTGCGCTCGTCAATGATGAAAACTTTGTGATGCAACACGCCGTTATTGCCATCCTGATAGACATCGAGACCGGCACAGTACAGGCGCGGTAACTCGGCATATTGCGTCTGGCTACCGGTGACTTCGGATACGCCGGTCACGACGACTCCGGTTTCAGCACGGGCGACGAGCGCCTGCCCCAGATCATCACGGGTGAAGGAGAAGGTCATGAAGCGGATGGTACGGCGGGCGTTGTTGATCTCGCTCAGCAATTCGTCGATGACTTCGTTTTCGCTGGCGAAGTAAATCTCGATCGGGATGCCATTTTGGGTGAAGTCTGCCGTGTTGGACGGATCAGAGCGCACGCCGAACTCGCCGCGCTCGAACATCTCGTTGAACTCGGCTTGATAGGTGGAGACGACCTGTGGCGAGCGCAAGAGCAAGGCGTTGTTGTTATTGCGATACACGCCGTTCTGGGTGAAGTTCATACTGCCCATCCAGACGCGATTACGATCCATAATCATGAACTTGTTGTGCATCAAGCCACTGCGATCATCGTCCACAATCTCGATCCCCGCGAGTTCGATCTCGACAATCGTGCTGTCGTCATCTTCCAGCGTGTGTTCATCATCGACCACCATCCGCACCGCAACCCCGCGATTGTGCGCGTCGAGAATCGCCTGTGTGATGATTTCGTTGTTCAGCTCGAAGGCGGCAATATCCAGCGTGCGCTCGACGCGCCCGATTTCGGCGGCGAGTTGCTCATCGACCCCGTTTTGATACTGCGAGCGATCGCGCGTGTTGAGTGGATCGGTGAAATACACCGTCCAAAAGCCATCAGTCGCGCCGTAGCCCTGCTCAATCGGGATCGTCCGCACTTCGCCTGAGACGGTCGGCGCGGGGTCAGCGGGCGGCACGCCATCCTCGATGATGCCCAGAAAATCGATGCCCGTCACGGCGTAAATCAACGCGCCGATAATCACGACGACCACCGCTAGAATCGTCCCGATGATGCTCTGTCCAGATTTATTCTTCTTCGCCATGAGAGGGGAGGTCTCCTTCGTCGTTCGCCTGCTTCGTTTCGTCGGGTGTATGTGCTGGTTTAGCTTGGGTTGGATTTATACTACGGGACGCATCGTTTGCCAATGGTGGCTCGTGATGGTCGGGCGTGCCGGCTGTGATGCTGACATGCGAGCCGCCGCTGTGGTGCGTCGTCGCCGGTGGGTCGAGCAGGCGCAGGATGACGGCGAGATTACGCGCCATGTCGGCGGGGTCAGCGGGCAAACGCTGGGAAATATCCTCCTGCGTGATCTCATCCCAGCCAAAGACGGCGAACTTGGGGAAGTACATCACGACTTTCTTCAGGTATTTGGCTTGCCCCTCGTGGTCATTGAACTCGCGCTGACCGACAAAGCGGTTGATATTCTTGGTAATCTGACGCAGAAAACGCGCTTGCTGGGCGAAGTCCTCGCCGGAATAATGCTGTGCTAGCCGCTCGACCTGTGCCTCAGCCCATGATAATAAGACCTGCGCTTCTTCATCGTTGAGATCATCGCGCAGAGAGGGCGATTCATACAGGCGTTCGCGTTCCATATGGATATGATCTGGCGTTGCCATCGTCTCTCCTTCAGTGTACATGATTACTGTTCATCAGGATACCACAAGGCGACATGCAATGTTGGGATGCGCTGGATGAATTGCGTCGCGCCCGTCTCGACGTTGATCTCGTACAGATCGACGTAGCGCTCGGCATCATAGCGCACTTGATATAACAGCACCGTCGCTGATAGCCAGCGCAGTGGCATATCGTTGGCGCGGGTCGTCACTAATGGGCGGGTCGTGTTGGTCGTCAGGTCAATGTGAACGATGTCCAGCCCTTGCGCGTTCGAGTCGATGTAGACCGCCTGCGCCCCATCCGGCGCGTAGTACAGGCGCGGACGCTCCTCAAAATCGGCTAATTGCGTCTCGATCGTGTAAGTCGTCAGGTCATAGACGCGCACATCATCGCCCGCGTAGTAGGCAATCGCCGTATCATCGGGGAGCCACTGTGGGCGACGCACCATCTCGCCCTTCAAGAGCGCGTCGATGTAATCGGTCTGCGTGTCATAGCGATAGAGGTCTAGCTGTTCGGTGAAGAGCAGGTAACGGCTCCCGTGTGACCACGCGAAAGAGACGAAGCGCAGGTCGTTCAGATCGCTGATCGAAAAGAGCGTCGGACTGCGTGCGCCGGTATACAGGTCGTAGACATAGCCCATCAGCGGGGTGCCGGGCATCTCCGAGAGATAGGCGAGATAACGCCCGTCCGGCGAGAGATCAACCGGATGCTGATTGAGCGGCTCGGTATACCGGCGGCGGTTGCGTCCGGTGGTGGTATCGTGCGCGTAGATGTCCAGTTCAAACTCGGCATTGGTACGATCACGGAAGTAGATGTAACGCCCATCCGGCGACCAGAGCGGCGTGCGATTGCTACTGTGGACGACCGGAAAATCGTAATGTGCCATCGTCCGCAAGTCCAGCACGCGGAAGAAGGCGACGCTATCGGGGCGATAGAGATAGACTGCCTTCGGCGACGGGGGCATACTGCGCCCATAGTAGACCGCCCCCGCACACAGCACGAGCAAGCCCAGCCACAGCCCGCCGATCGTTCGTATCCAGCCCCCCAGCATCAGGAAGCCCCCGGCGCGACGTAGCCATCCGTGCCGATTTGCAAGCCGGCATCGTCGGCGAGCGTTTCAAGACGATCGAGCAAGTGTTGACCGGGACAGTCTGTCCAGTCGTTAAAATCGCGGTGGGCGGCGAGATGCGTCAGATCGAGCGTGGTCGTCAGCCAGCGTAAGAGCGCCTGCGTGCTGGCTAACTGGTCAAGGGTCGGATAACTCTGCATGAAATCGCCCAGTAAGCACACGCCGATGCTCCCCGTATTGTGACCGGCGACGTGTGCGCCGCGCACCGCCAGCGCACGCCCGGCGTAAATATCGCCCGCTTGACTGACAAAGTAGTGATAGGCGACATCGGCCCAACCGCGCGTCTGGCGGTGGAGCGTTTGGATAGCGGCGAGTGTGCGCGCGGGGGTCGCGTCGTAGACGACGCTGTGATGGATGACGACCGTTCGGTAAACGTCCGCGAGTGCGCCCTCGTACACGCGCCAACCGCCGGGGTTGAGGGCGCTGTAGAAGCCGCGTTCATTGGGCGCATTGTGATCGGGCGGCAGTGCGCCCCACGTTGCGCGGTCGATAATCGGCGGCGCGGGATCGGGTGTCGGATCAGTCACGATGATGCGGGTCGCCTCGGCTAGTTGGCGGGTACGGAGGGTGATGCCCCCCCACGCGATACCGGCTCCGCCCAGTGCCACAGCGCCGAGACCGAGCAAGAGTTGACGACGGGATAAATAAGGCATTGGTCACTCTCGCGGGAGGATGCCGGTCAAGGTCAACAATTCTTCCAGCGCGATAATCGCCGAGCGATGCGTGTAGACGATGCGCGTGAAGACGTTCACGCCGACCAATTGCGAGATGCGATGGCGTAGCTGGTTGCCCTCGTCCACGTATTGATCGAGCAGGGCGCGTAATTCGGCGGGGGGCGGGTCGTCGGGCGCGCTGAAGATCGGGTTGCCCTTGTCGTTGCGGATGTCTTGCCCGTCGAAGTAGACGCTAACGCGCTCGCCACGGGATGCACGCACGACCGCTTCAAAGATGTCGGCGGCGTGCATCCGATCGAGCGCGATGATGGTATCCTGCGCGCGCGGCTTGCCGCTGAAGTGGATGGTCAAGTTGTTCAGATCGTTGGCGTAGTGCATCAGGTAGCGGCGCATGTTGTTGGCGTTTTTACGCATCTCGCGGTAGTGCGCTTGATCGACGCGCGGGTTCATGCCGATGGCATCCGGCACGAACAACGGCGACCCGTGTTTGTCGTGCGCGGGGATGTCGTCGCGGTCGGCATTGCCATCGGAGTAATACAGCACCATCGGCTCATGCCAGCGAAACGTGTCGATGGCTATCTCTAAACTGCTGACCCCGCCGAAGGTACGCGGCGAGATTTCGTACAGGTTGATGTTCGCCGCCTTGCGCGCGGTGACTTCAATTGGGTGATGGATGTCGTAGTCGTAGGCCGTGTCGTGCGTGTCGGGATGAATCTGGGGGTCGAACAACAGAATATCATGCGCCGAGAGCCAATCGTTGATGGCATCGCGCTCGGTATTGCGGATCAGATTGCCTTCTGCGTCCAGAATATTACACGCGCCGCCCGAAAAAACTTGCGCGAGCTTTGCCGTCCGCATCTCCTGGGTGGTCTTCCATCGTGTCATAGTCGTTGCATCCTCAGTGCTTAGCTCTATGATGGATGAGCATTGCTCATTGTCAAGTGTACCGCAATTTTCGATTTATGCGTGCCATCAATGTGTCGGTTCTATCCGCCGCCGGCTGTTGTTGGCGAACACATTGAACCGCTGTCGGCTCCCCCAGCCCCGCCTCCCGAACGCTACGCTAGGAGACGGGGAGACAAGCACATTTGAAGTCCCTCTCCTAGCTACATCGTGGCGGTCGGGAGAGGGATTTAGGGTGAGGGCTGACATACCGTCCACCGAGCCTCGCGTAGACCCCGCCCACAGTCGCCACTTTACAAGCCCCCCACCCCCGACTAGAATCAACCCATATCGTATGCGCCGTTATCAGGCGCATTTATAATCTAGGGAGATAAAAGACAATGGCAGATCGCCTCACACAAGATTTAGTCGGTGCGCTCGCGTATTCTATCGAAGTCGATGGCGAGATTCTCGATACTGTGCCTGCTGACCATCCGATTGAATATTTGCATGGGTACGACAACATCGTGCTGGGCTTAGAAAACGCGCTCGACGGGCTGAGTACGGGGGATGACTTCGACGTGACTGTCGCGCCGGAAGATGCCTATGGCGAATATGACGACGAGAATATCGAAGAGATTCCACGCGATGACTTCGAATTTGACGAAGAAGGCATGGAACTGATCAAAGGGCTAGAAGTAGAGATGATGGACGAAGAGGGCGACATCATCGAGGGCACGATTATTGAACTGCGCGACGAGACGGTGATGGTCGATTTTAACCCGCCCCTCGCCGGCAAGTCCATTCGCTATAAGGGGACGGTCGTCAACGTGCGCGAAGCCACCGAGGAAGAACTGGAATGGGGCTATCCCGAGTCCTTGCTGGACGAGCTGTTCGGCACCGATGATGACGACTACGAGGACGAGGACGCGTAACCCGCGCTGTAGCCGATCATCGCCAACAACATAAAGCAAGGCGCTAACGCGCACGACGGGCGATGTCCGCTGGGGATGGTCGCCCGTTTTTGTTAGCTTTTGCAGATATTCAAGCGTGAGGACTTGCCAGCGATGCGATTTTCATATATCTTTAAAATAGAAATTTGAATATTTTGTCATCGCTATCATCTACGGATGAGCGATGCCATGACCATCCCGTGAGGGGATGATATGTGTAGAAATAATCCGAGTGTTACTTCATAGAACTAGACTGGTAGACTTGTACATCGCTCTGCTTGATACGGGCGATCGGCGGCTGTCAATGTACCACATACACTTTAACCGCCACGTAGGGGCGGATAATTCGGACGATCAAACGGGTAGCGTGCTACCCGACGGGTTGAAAATCGGTTAACTTGAGCATGAACGTATCGTAATCCCATAGCGACGGGCGGGTACAGCGCGCGAGGTGCTGGGCTTGCCGTCTCATACGCTATCTCAAGTGGGGCTGATTCCCCGTCACTTGACCAGTATGTTGTCATGTACAGCCGGATGTCATATCAAGACATCACGGCTGTTTGCGGTTTGATTCATCGGAGGAAACGAATGCCAACCATCACACGGCTGACACGGCAGAAGAACAATCAAGAGCGGGTCAACGTCTATCTCGATGGCGACTTCGCATTCGGCTTAAACGAAGTCGATGCCGCCCCGTTACGAACCGGGCAGACGCTCGATGAGATGCAAATTGCCGAACTCCGTCATAAAGATGCCATCGCCAAAGCCTTTGATAAAGCCGTGACTCTGCTCTCGTATCGTCCGCGCAGTACCCAAGAAATCCGCGACAAACTACAAGCCAAATCTTACGCCGATGTGGTCATCGACGTGGTGACCGAGCGTCTGACGCGCATGGGGTATCTGGATGATCGCCAATTTGCGCGCTTCTGGATCGAAGATCGCAATCGCTTTAAACCGCGGGGCGAACGGGCTTTGCGCTATGAACTGCGGCGCAAAGGCATTGCCGATGCCATCATCAGCGAGTTGCTGGCGGATATGGTCGATGAACCGAGCGCCGCGTATAGCGCCGCCCACAAACGGGTACGCCGGATGCGCGGCAAGACACGCTATGAATTTAAACAGAAGATCGGATCATTTCTACAGCGACGCGGGTTTGGCTACTCAGCCGCCAATCAAGCTGTGGAAACCCTCATCGAAGAGCTAGACGCGGACGACCCGCATTTCTTCGCTGAGCCAGAGCAAGAGCACGAGCGCGATTGGGACTAAGCTCGCCGTCGGAGCATGGTATCGCAAGCCTTGATGACATAAACACTGCTTTGCGAATTAGTGATACCAGCGAAAGGAGAAGCGGCGACACTGGGTGACACCTGTCGCTGTATAAAGAGCCATGTCACCATTACTTTGGATCATTCTCATGATCGTGGTCGGTGTGATTACTGTCGCGGTCGGGTACTACCTTGGGCAAACCAACGGGCGTACCAAACTACTCGAACAACAACGGGTCGAAGGCGGGGGACTCGTCGCCGAAGCACGCGACGAAGCCGCCGAAATCGTAGAAGACGCCACACAACGGGCGCGCCGCCTGCAAGAAGATGCCGAAAAGCGTGTGAAAGCCAAGCTGGACGATGCCGACGAGAGCATCACCCGCCGCCGCCGCGAGCTTGACCGCGAAGAAGAAGGCTTGCAACGGCGACGCGAAGGATTGGACAAACGCGCCGAAGACATCGATCGTCGTCTGGAACGGATGGAACAGCGCGAGCAAAACCTGAACAAACGCCAGAGCCGCCTGGACAAGAAAGAAAACGACCTCGCCCACGTCGAAGAAGAGAAGCAAGCGGAGTTACAGCGCATTGCCCAGCTGACGATCGAAGAAGCGCGCGAGCATGTCCTCGCCCATGCCGAAGAAGAATCACGCAATGACATCGCCCGTATCATCCGGCAAGTCGAAGCCGAAGCCCGCGACGAAGCCGACAAACGCGCCCGCGACATCATCGCGCTGGCCGTGCAACGGCTAGCAAGCGAACACGTCAGCGAGATCTCGGTGAGCGTCGTGCCCTTGCCCAGCGACGACATGAAGGGGCGCATCATCGGGCGCAACGGGCGCAACATCCGCGCGTTTGAGCTGGCGACAGGCGTTGATGTGATCGTCGATGATACGCCAGAAGCCGTGACCATCAGCAGTTTCGACCCGGTACGGCGCGAAGTCGCCAAGCAGGCGATGGCGAAGCTGGTCACTGATGGGCGCATCCACCCCGCCCGCATCGAAAAGCTGGTCGCCGATACGCGCGATGAGGTCGATCAGACTGTGCGCGAAGAAGGCGAGCGCGCCGCCTACGAGACCGGCATCCACGGACTTCACCCTGAAGTGATCCGCCTGCTCGGCCAGCTGAAGTTCCGCACCAGCTATGGGCAAAATCAGCACGCGCACGCCATCGAAACCGCGCACCTCGCCGGCATGATCGCCCATGAGTTGGGCGCGAATGTGCAGATTGCCAAAGCTGGCGGTCTACTGCACGACATCGGCAAGGCGATCGACCACGATACCGAAGGCACGCACGCCCTGATCGGCGCGGATTTGCTGAAACGCTACGGCGTTCACGAGTCAGTCGTCAATTGCGTGGCGGCGCATCACCATGAGGTCGAAAAGACCTGCGTCGAAGCCTATATCGTCGAAGCCGCCGACGCCATCAGCGGGGCGCGTCCCGGCGCACGCCGCGAGAGCCTTGAGAGCTACATCAAGCGCGTGAAAACGCTGGAGGACATCGCGACCAGTTTCGAGGGAGTGGAGCAGTCTTACGCCCTGCAAGCCGGACGCGAAGTACGCATCATCGTCAGCCCGGATGAAGTCGATGATCTGGCGGCGATGAAGCTCTCGCAGGAGATCGCCCGTCAGATCGAGGAGAGTATGCAGTATCCGGGGCAGATCAAAGTCCACGTCATCCGCGAGACGCGCTCGGTCGAGTTCGCTAAGTGAATCGATTTTTGTGAACAACCCAGCCCTCACCCGCAATTCCTCTCCCGACCACCACAATGGGGCTAGGAGAGGGATGTCACACGCGCTTAGCTCCCCGTCTCCCAGCGCTAGCGATCGGGAGCGGGAAAAGCCGAGAGCCACATTTATGGCGCAACCCGCTGATCGACCTGGGCGCGGGTCGGTAGCGACGGAATCGCGCCGCGTCCGGTGGTAGCGAGCGCGCCGGCAACGTTAGCGAAGCGTAAAACCGCGTCGTAATCAATCGCCTGCAAATCCTGATCAGGGCCGATGCGCTCTAACACCCCGACCAACAAGCCCGCCATGAAGGAGTCGCCCGCGCCGGTGGTATCGACGCTGGTCACAGCGTAGCCGGCTTGCTGATATGTTTTGCCCGTGCGCGTGTAGACCGTACTGCCCGCCGCGCCCTGTGTGAGCGCGATCACCTGCAATTGTGGGAACACGCGCCACCAATCCGTTAGGGCTTCGCCGGCGGCTAGCAGATAATCCACCTCTTCTTCGCTGACCTTGACAATGTGCGCGTGCTGTAAGCCCTGCCGCATACCGGCACGGGCGGCGGTCGCTGATTCCCAGAGGGCGAGGCGCAAGTTAGGGTCGTAGCTGATGAGCTTGCCCTGCTGGCGCGCGTAGGCGACGGCGGCGAGTGTCGCGGTGCGGGCCGGGTCGCTGATGAGGGTGATACTGCCGAAGTGGAACAGGTCGCACCCGTCGATCACATCGGTGGCGATGTCGGCGGCGGTCATGAGCATATCCGCGCTCGGATGCCGATAAAAGCTGAAACTGCGCTCGCCGCCCTCTGCCAGCGCGACAAAGGCTAACATCGTGCGTGCGCGGTCGCTATAGCGCACGCCGTCGATATTCACGCCCTCAGCTAGCAGAACATCTGCCAGAAAATGCCCGAAGGGGTCATCACCGACTTGCGTCAGGAAGGCACTCTCTAAACCGAGGCGCGTCACAGCGACGGCGACGTTTGCTGGTGCGCCGCCGGGCGCTTTCTCGAAGCCGGATGCCTCACCGACGGTCACGCCGTCTTCCAGCGCGACAAAATCAATCAACAATTCGCCAAACGATGCGATTCGCATAAAGTCTCGTCTCTCCTGTTAGCGGTCAGTCAGCGGGGGTCGCCGTCAGGGTCGGTGTGGGCGTGGTTGCAGGCGGCGTGATGACGATAATATCCAGCGGCGTGACATCCGATGATACGGTGACGTAACGCGCATTAACCCACCCGAGACGCGCCCCGTCCCACACGTACCACCATGTGAGTTGTATATTACGCCCGCGTATCGGCACAATTTCGTTCGGGCGCAACATGCCGATCACGTCGGCATTGCTCGCCGGGCGCGACCGCACGAGCAAATTGACGTTCGAGCGCAGGGTGATGCCGGTCAGGTTGGCGGTACTCGCATCGCGGGGTGCGCCGTCAATCGTGACGTAATCGACCGTCACCCAGCCGCGCGTGTTATTGCCCAGATCAAGCTCGACCCAGTTGCCGTCAGCGCTGTAATCCAGCACGGGGAATTGTTGCCCCAGCCCGATGCGATTGGTGACGTTGTTGGCGATGCGCGGTTCACTGCGGACGTTGAGCAGGCTGGCGGTCACGGTGGCGGTAGTCGTGCCGGCTGTCGAGCTTTGGGGGACAGCCTGCCCGCCGGGGGCTAAGCCCCAATCGAGATAGACGAATGCCGTCTCATCGAATTCACGATAATCGACCTGTAGGCGATGTGTGCCCGCTTCGAGGAAAATCTCTGCGCCGAAGGTCGCGCCCGGTTGCGGGTTGTCCCATTGGTCGATCAAGACCTCGTCATTGACCGAAAGCCGGAAGCCCTCGTCAGCCGTGACGATGAAGCGGTATGTCCCGGCTGGCAGATACCCACCCTTGCCCCAGCGCACACTGAAGTTATCCGCCGGCACGCCGTCGCCGGGCGATGCTGTGCCCCAGTCAAAGCCGATGCCGGTATCCTGGCGCACGAACGCCGCCCGCCCCGATAGATAGGGATTGTTGAAATACTCGGCATTCCACAGCGCGGTCAAGAGGGACGCGGATTGTGCTTGCACAGGCTGTAATACCAGGGCACCCCATACCATGCACAAACTAACTATGAAGGTCTTCACGCAAATCTGATCCTCAACTCGTCTACAAGATGCGGGATAATATACCGCACTTTGTACATTTCGTCATGGGAATTTACCGGAGCGCCGTGCAATCGTTGTGCAACATTAACATGTGACTCATGCCGATTATGTTGAGATATGCGCTGATCGCGCTACAATAGGGTTATTACTGGGTATAGACGGCAAGGACAGAGAGACATGAACGCATTGAAAGAGCGCATCCGCGCAGAAGGGCGCAATCTGGGCAACGGCATCTTGAAGATCGATAGCCTGCTCAATCACCAGCTTGACCCGCACTTGATGGCTGGCATGGGGCGCGAGTTGGCCCAAAAATTCGCCAATTCGGGCGCACAGCGCATCCTCACCGCCGAGATTAGCGGCATCGCCCCCGCCTTGATGACCGGCATCGAACTGGGCTTGCCCATCGTCTATGCCCGTAAAAAACGCCCGATCACGATGAGCGGCCCGATCTACATCGAGACGGCCCCCAGCCACACCAAAGGCGGCGTGGTCGAGCTGATGGTGAGTGGCGAGTTCCTGAAGCAGGACGAGAAAGTCCTCATCATCGACGATTTCCTCGCCTCGGGTGAGACGCTCAAAGCACTGGCGCGTCTCGTCGGCGATGCCTCTGCCGAGCTGGTCGGCGTGGGTGTCGTGGTCGAAAAATCGTTTGAGGATGGGCGTGCCGCGATGAAAGAGGCGGGCTTCGACGTGCCCATCCACGCGCTGGCGACGATCACCAGCATGGACGACGACAGCATCATAGTCGAGTGAATGCGTGCCAGTGCCCTCCGCAGGTTCAAACGGCATCGCGCTCGTTACTTTATTTTGTTCATTTTGAGTAAGTACTCAGCCCTCACCCTAAATCCCTCTCCCGACCGCCACTATGTGGCTAGGAGAGGGACTTCAACCGTGCTTGTCTCCCCTTCTCCCAGTGTTAACGATCGGGAGAAGGGGCTGGGGGATGAGGGCTAAAGACAGCGCTAATCAATTGACCTGAGTAGTTAC
>DAOTTV010000123.1:0-14240 GCA_034437755.1 Anaerolineae bacterium
CTCACCCTAAATCCCTCTCCCGACCGCCACTATGTGGCTAGGAGAGGGACTTCAACTGTGCTTGTCTTGAGGGCAGAAGCTGGCGTAAATCAATTGACCTGAGTAGTTACCTTGTGCTTATATTCACAACGCGCTTCGGGAAAGTAAATTATGACGAGAAAATGGGTTTTATTCGTGATCGGCGTGCTCTTGTTGACTCCTGCCGCGATTACGCTCACACAGAACGTTGATACCGCTTCGTTGGAAATCACAGGCGTTAATCCCAGTGACCTGCCAACAATCACGATTGTCACCAACGTGCTCGACCAGAATAACCGCCCCGTGCCAGATTTAGGTCGTGCGGACTTCACGCTTACGGGCGATTTAGAGGGCGTGGCGAACATTGTCAACGTCGAGAACGTCGCCAGCGATGATTTGAGCTTCGCCTCAGTGCTGATGATCGATGTCAGTAGCAGTATGTTCGGCTTGCCGCTCGATCTCGCCAAAGCCGCCGCGCAGGATTTTGTCGAGTCGGTCGATGCCAACGATCCGGTTGCGATCGCCACCTTCTCGGATACAGTTCGGTTGGTGCAGGATTACACGACCGACAAAGCCCTGCTGACGCAAACAATCGAGAATTTACAGGCGAGCGGGCGCACAGCGCTCTACCAAGCCGGCGCAGAAGCAGTCGAGATTGCCACCAACGCCCCTAGCCCACGCCGCGCCGTCATCATCCTCAGCGATGGTGCCGAAGATGGTGCTGTCAGCGTGGCAACCCGTACCGATGCGCTGGAACAGGCGCAGGTCAACGGCGTATCGGTGTATACGATTGGGCTGGGCTTCGGCATTGATCGCACCTACTTACAGGATTTGGCAGAGGGTAGCAACGCGCGCTTCTACGAATCACCTGAGCCGGAAGAACTGATCGATATCTTCACGGAACTGGCACAGCTGTTCAGTTCGCAGTATGTCCTCACGCTCAGCGCCGATATTCCCTTCGATGGCACGGAATACGCGCTCGGCTTGCAAGCGGATACCCCCGCTGGCACGACCAATATTGATGACGCGCTCGTCCGCGCCCCGATTCCGGTGCCGCTGGTCGCTATCGCCCTGCCCCAACGCGCCATCCGCGAGACGCTCCTCATCGAGCCGGACATCAGCGCCGATGATGGCGTGCCCGCCGAGAACATCACTTATTTGATCGATGGCGAGACAGTCGCCAGCGGTGAGGTGCTAGAGATTGATCCGCTTGCGTACTTCCCACAGGATTACGACCTGACCGTACAGGCGACGGACGCGGACGGCGATACAGGTAGCGCGAGTGGCACCTTCACGATTGCCGCACTCGCATCCGACGTGACGCTGACCTTCGACACCGACACGCCGCTGACCGAATCGCGCATTGCCCGCGTGGACGATAGCGGGCAAACGGATGTCGTCAACGTCTTTTATGGCGTGAGGGGCAACGGCTTTGAGTTCCAGCGCGGGCCGGTGACCGACATCGGCGGTGACTTCCCGATTCGCATTGATCCCTTCGCGCTGGCGGCGGGCGATTATACCCTGCGTGCCGATGCTACCAATGCCGGCGGCGTGACCACCACGACCGAGACATCGTTCACGGTGGGCGCTGTCCCCCCGCGTGAGTTGAGCATCTTCGGCATCAGTGAGGATGAGATGCTCACCGATCCCGCCCAACTGAGCCTGCGCGCAGTCGTACAAGCTGGGGCGAGCGTCAACGAGATCGATTTCGCCTTCACCGATCGCGATGCAGACGTGCCGTCGAATCTGGTGATTGACCCGACGACCCTGCAACCGGGACCGGCAACGCTGGCATTGACTGTGACCGACAGCAACGGCAGTCAAGCGCAGAGTACGGTGAATTTCGTCGTGCCGGCTTTCCCGCCAGAAGTCACGCTGAGCGAGATTCCATCGACCATCACCGGCCCGACGACCGTCATGGTGACAGCAGGCGGGCAAACGCCTATCACTGAGATCGTCTATCAGTTCGATGAGAGCGACGCACAGGTGAGTACCGATGGCGAGATTCTGATTGATGCCGCCGCGCTCGGTGACGGACGCCATCGCCTACAGGTGACCGTCAGCAACGCCGGCGGACAATCGACGACCCAGCAATTGATCTTCACGGTAGTGTTACCGACAGCAACGCCGACCAACACGCCGACGAATACGCCGACCAACACGCCGACGAATACGCCGACCAACACGCCCACGAATACGCCGACCCATACGGCGACGGCAACGAATACCGCGACCCATACGGCGACGGCGACGAATACCGCGACCCATACGGCGACGGCGACGAATACCGCGACCCATACGGCGACGGTGACGAATACCGCGACCCATACGGCGACCACCACAGCGACATTCACCGCGACTGCTGACCTGACGGCGACCGAACAGGCACTCGCCACCGAGACGGTGGTCGTCGATGCCACGCTGGATACACGCGAGACCCTAGTCGCCAACGCCACCGAAGTTCTCAATAATATTGCCACGCAGGACGCACAGGCGACCAACAGCGCCAGCACGCAACAGGCGAATATCTCAGCGACGGCGCAACGTCAGGAAACTTTGGTCGCCAATGCGACCGGTGTCGCGGATAACTTCGCCACGCAATTCGCCGAAGCAACCGAGCGCATCATCATCGAAGAAGCGACACAGAACGCGCTCTCGACTGTCACGGCGGATGCGAGCATTGCGCTCACAGATACCGCAGAGCCGACTGTGACCGATACCGACGAACCCGCACCAACTGATACCACTGAACCAACTGACACCACCGAACCCGCCGCAACCGATACTGACGAAGCGACACAGGTCTCGGCAGATGATGCCCCGACACAGACACCGGTCGGTACACCTATCGCAGAAGATGCAGACGACGAGAACACGATCATCGATGGCGTGAGCAACTTGACGCTGTTCATCGGTGGTGGTCTGGCAATTTTAGCACTCGTCTTGATCGTTCTGTTCTTCAGTCGTCGCAACAACGAGTGAACATCTGCCGTATAAGGTTATACAGGGATACATCCTCCCGAACTATCATTGTAGAGTGTCAAGCACAAGGATATTTGCTATGGCTGTTGATACCCAGCACCGCTACCCGATTCTAGAACACAGCGCACGCGCCAACCCACAACCGATTTACGACACGATGCGCGCCTCTGATCCGATTTACCGCACGACAGGGCCGGTCACCGGTAACCCGCTCTGGTTCTTCACGCGGTATGAGGACGTGCAGAGCGTCCTCAAGGATACGCGCTTCATCAAGGATTTACGCAATCAGCTAGAGCCGGAGTATGTGCGGCGTTATTTACCGGAAGACCCCGACCCGACCTTCGCGATGGTCAATCGGCATCTGCTCAATCTCGATGCGCCCGATCATACGCGCCTGCGAAATCTGGTACACAAAGCCTTCACACCGCGGGCTGTGCGCGACCTGCAACCGCGCATCGCGCAGATTTGCCAGAACTCGCTCGACGAGATGCGCGCGAAACCTGAGGGCGACTTGATCGACGATTTCGCCTATCCGCTACCGATCACCATCATCGCCGAGATGCTGGGTGTGCATAGCGACCGCCGCGACGACTTCCGGCGCTGGACACGCGCCTTCCTGTTCGCTGTTGATATGGAAAGCGCACAGGTCGCTGTGATGGAATTCGTGCAGTATATCAACGAGTTGATCGAAGCGCGGCGCACCACCCGGACGGACGACATTCTCGGGGCGCTGGTACACGTCCACGAGGGGGACGACCGCCTCGATCATATGGAATTGCTAGCGATGGTCTTTCTGTTGTTGATCGCCGGACACGAGACGACCGTGAACCTGATCGGCAATGGGATGCTGGCGCTGATGCAACATCGCGACCAATTGCAGAAGCTACACGACGATCCGTCGCTGATTCGCTCGGCAGTTGAAGAATGCCTGCGCTGGAATGGGCCGGTTGAATGTCCGACGACACGCTGGGCAAGCGAGGACATCACCGTCAGCGGCGTGACCATCCCCAAAGGCGAGCTGGTGTTTCCGTCCTTACTCGCGGCGAACCGCGACCCCGCCGTTTTCGAGCATCCCAACACGTTCGACATCACACGTGACCCGAACCCACACATCGCTTTCGGTTTCGGCGCGCATTATTGCATCGGTGCGCCGCTCGCCCGTCTCGAAGGGACGATCGCGATCAACGCGCTCGTACAAGCCCTGCCCGATATTCGGCTAGCGGTCGAGGTTGACGATCTCGAATGGAACAACGGTTTGCTGATTCATGGGGTGCAAGCCCTGCCTGTCATCTACCAGTGAGGCGCGTGAATGTTGGAAAAGCGTTTATATTGCGTCAGTTTGCATTGCACGATTTTGTAACATCCCTTACAATTTGCATGTCCTCGCGATAGTAGATGAGGCCGCACAGCAGGCGGTGAACGGGGGTAATCGTCGCCACTGCTGATCGCAATAGACGACCAATCAGGATGACGCACCGTGAACACTGTCCGACCCGATATTTTACAACCCGCACATGATATTATCCAATGGAGTCATACGCTCCTGACAACCGCACCACTCAATAGCTCTCAGCGCGAGGATATGCAAGCCGTTCACAATGCGGCACAGCGCTTCTCGGCTTATGCACAATCACAGATCGAGAGCATCCGTTATGGTCAGGATAGCGTCGATCTCCAACGCATCCGGCATTGCCTCCGCAATCATTTGAATATTATCGTCGGCTTCAGTGGCTTGTGGGTGCGCGACTTACCCGACAATCTTCTGCTTCATATGCGCTTGATTCGCCAGATATACACCACCGGCACTGACCTGATGACACAGGTCAATACCATCCGTTAAGCCAACACACAGCTGAAAGGGCGCGATCGTGTATCGCGTCCTTACGATTCGCGTTATAATGCCCCTATACACACCTAACACGCATCTATAATCGAGGACAAACAATTGCTATGGTACAAGAACAAGCCTACGGCACATGGGAGAGTCCGATCTCGCCGCAATTGCTGGCAGATGGATCGCGCTTGAACGACGCGCAATGGGATAGCGATGGCACGACACTGGTTTGGTCAGCGCGGCAGGGGACAGGGACGCGCCTCCTCGCACAACAGGGGACGGATGCCCCGCGCCAACTGCTCGACTCGTCGTACAAAATCGGCGGGCGCGTGGGCTATGGCGGCGGCGAGTTCACCGTGGCCGATGGAGTCGTCTATTTCATCAGCAAGGGGCATTTACACCGCCTGCCACTCGATGATGGCTTGCCACAGGTGCTTACGCCGCGCTTCGGCGGAACAGCCCACCCGACCGCCGCGCCCGATGGCGATTGGGTCGCCTTCGTCCACACGTATCAGGATCAGGATGTGGTGGCGATCGTCGATAGTCACGGTAAGATGTGGCCGCAGAAGATCGCGCAGGGCTATGACTTTTACATGCAACCGACCTGGCATCCCGATAGCCGCCGCCTCGCGTTCGTGGCGTGGAATCATCCTAATATGCCGTGGAACAGCACCGAATTACACATTGTCACGCTCCAGCGCACGGGCAACGCGCCCCTGCACACCGTCGCCGAAGAAATCCTGATTAATAAGCCGAACGTCGCCATCTATCAACCGTCCTTCTCACCCGATGGGCGTTATCTGGCATACGTCAGCGATCAGATGGGATACGGACACCTGTATCTGTATGATCTAGAGACCAAGCAACACAAGCAAATCACGCATGGCGCAGTCGAGCATATAATGCCGGCGTGGATACAGGGCTTGCATACTTACGGTTGGACGGGCGATGGCTCGGCGATTTATTACGTGCGCCATCAGAACGCCATCGCTAGCGTGTGGATGTACGATGTCGCGCATGAGGCATCGCTACAAGTTCATGAGTTGGACGATTACACCGAGTTCGCCAGTCTGAGCGTCGCGCCCGACGAAGAAAAACTCGCGGTGATCGCATCAGCTTCGACAATCCCCGCACGCCTGCTGACCTACAGCGCCGAAGCGGGGGTGCGCGTCGCGCAACGGGCTACCCTAGAAAATATGCCCGCCGCGTATCTATCGCCCGCCGAGCCGATCACATGGACGGGACACGATGGCGAGGATGTACACGGCTTGTACTACGCACCCAACCACCCCGACTACACGGGCATTGACACGCCGCCGCTGATGGTGCTGGTACACGGCGGCCCGACATCGCAACGCATGGCGCGTTATGATGACGAAGTGCAGTTCTTCACCAGTCGCGGCTTTGCGGTGTTGCAGGTCAATCATCGCGGGAGTACCGGCTATGGCAAAGCCTACATGGACAAGCACGCCGGTAACTGGGGCGTATATGATGTGCAGGATAGCATCACCGGCGCGCAACATCTGGTCGATGCCGGTTTAGCGCACCGCGATAAGCTGGTGATTATGGGCGGCAGTGCCGGCGGCTATACGGTGTTGCAGGCGATGGTCGATGAGCCGGGCTTCTTCAAGGCGGGGGTGTGTTCGTATGGCGTAGCGAATCAATACGCGCTGGCGACGGACACGCACAAGTTCGAGTCGCGCTATAGCGAGTGGTTGCTAGGCACATTGCCACAGGCGACCAACAAATATCACGATCGCTCGCCGCTGTTCCACGCGCACCGCATCGAAGATGCCTTGCTGATCTTTCAGGGGGCGGATGATAAGGTCGTGCCGCAGAATCAGAGCGATACCATCGTGCAAGCCCTGCGCCGCAACGGTACGCCCCACGATTACATCGTCTACGAGGGCGAAGGGCACGGCTTCCGCAAGCCAGAGAACGTGATTGATTTCTACGAGCGCATCGTCACGTTTTTGACCGAGCAAGTGATCTTTGCACCTGAACGGGACGCATGAAAGGCAACATCATGACCAGCACAGACGACAAGACGATCATCATGTATGCCCATAATGCTTGCCCACAAGTGCCAGCGGTTATTGCCATGCTCAAGCAAGCACAAGCCGACTATCAATATGTCAACATTCATCAGGATAGCGCGGCGCGGCAGTACGTGCGCGATGTCAACGATGGTTATGAGAGTGTGCCGACTCTGCGCTTCCCGGATGGCAGTACGCTGACCGAGCCGGGCGCGGGCAAATTGCGCGATAAGTTGCAAGCGATGGGCTACGATGTGCCGTGGACGGCGCTCATCACGGGCAATTTCGTGATGATCCTGACGGCGATCATCATCATCTACGCCCTGCTGAGCTTTCTGGAAGTTTGGTGAGCAAGCACAAGAAGCCCGTGATGCACATCAGCGATCACGGGCTTATACGTGCATGACGCAGGGGTTAGCGTTTGCGCTTAGGCTTGAACGCGCCTTGAATCAGGTCGATGTCGAATTGATCGGGGGCAACGCCTTCTTCGGCATAGCGATAGAGTGCCGCCTGAAAGATACCACCGAGCGCGCCCTGAATCACAACGAGGACGATAATCGCGATGACCATCAACGCGATGACGATCACGGAAAGTGCCGCCACGTCAAACACGCTCACCGTCGCTATAAATAAGCCGATCCCCAGCGCGATCACCAGCAGGTAAATCAGGAAGAACACACCGCCGAGGCTGAAGTTCCCGGTGATCTGCTCGCCCCATGTCGATTTGAGCATTGACCCGCTCTGCTTCACCGCGTCGATCGGGCCAACATCGCGGGTGACCAAGATTGGCACGACGAGGAAGGTCGCCAGACTCCAGGCGATGCCGATCACACTGCTGACGATTTGCCCGATGAAGCCGTTTTCTTCCAGCATTTGTAAGAGTACGCCGACGGTCGCGCTGATCGCGGCGAAGCCCAGAATCTTGTCGATGCGCTCGTTAGCGATGCGGAAGCCATCGCCCACCGTCGGATCACCACCATCGAGGCGGATCAGTGCCGCGCCGACCAGACTGACGTTGAAATACGTGCCGACGGTGTAGGTCGCCAGATACCAGAAGAACATCAACAGATAGCCGATGACATCGCTCGACCCTTCGTTCGCGCCGAGTAAGCCAAAGACCACCCCGACCGGAAGCAAGAACGTGATGCTGACGACCACCATCAACACTGCCGAGATGATCGGGAAGACCACCAATTCTTTATCTGCTTGTAACACTGCCCAGCTTGCTTTAACCAGTTGCCAACTACGACCGAATGAGCCAAACATCATGCCTCCTTTTTTGCTATAATGTGCTTTGTATCATTATTATACCGCGTTATAAGCTGGGATAGACATGAAACTCCTGCGAAAAATCCCCCAAGCATTGGGCTTTTTGCTGTTCTGGGCACTCTTGAGCGGTCTACCTGTGCTGAGCCAGACGGAATGCGGGGTGGTCGATGCTATCAGCTATCCGATCAATCCCGATACTTTCGTGCTAGCGCAGGATTACGCCGTGCCTAGCCAGCGGCATCAGGGGCGTTATCACACGGGCGAGGACTGGTATGCCGGACGGGACATGACTGCTGGTCAACCGGTGCGCGCCGCCGCCCGTGGTCGTGTGACGTATTCATATGGGCTAGGCTGGGGGCGCGATGGTGGCGTGGTCATCATCCAGCACTTCTTGCCCGATGGCACGATCTTCTACACGCAATACGGACACTTGCAGGATAACGACGCTTATCCCTTGCCGTCGCGCCTCTCGTGTGTAGAGCAGGGCGCGATCATCGGGTCGATTGCGTCCGCACGTCCCGCGCCGCATCTGCACTTTGAAGTGCGCGTGCTGGATGGCAGTTCGCCGGGGCCGGGTTACACGCGCACGACTCCGTATGATGCCGGCTATCGTGATCCCAACAAAGTCCTACGTAATTTACAGGCACACTTGCACATCAGCTATCGCTGGCATATCGCCTTCAGCGGTGACTCGCCCGCGCATGATCGCGCCCCGATTGCCCCGCCCTTACTGCTGGCAGATACCAGCCTGCTGTACTTGAACAGCGACGGCACGATTTTACGGCGCGCCACCGGCGACGGGCGCGTGCTGTGGCGGGCACGTCTGGAAACGCCAGCAGTGGCGATCACCGGCTTTCAAGGTGCGCCCCTGCTGACTTACGCCGATGGCACGATGCAAGAAGTCGCGGTCGTCAGCGGGGCACTGGGGGATCGCTGGCAGGTGGATGCCCGTTTGACCGATGCGCCGATTGTGCGCGGCACTGACCTGATCTTTCCAGCAGATGATGATACGCTGGTGGCTATCGGGGAAAACCGTCGCGATATTCTGTGGCAAGCCGATGATGTACCGCCAATTGTGCGTGCGCATGTGCTAGATACGGGTGCAATCGCGCTGATGACGACCACCGACGAATTAATCTTGCTGGATAGCACCGGACAACGCCTAGAGCGCACCAGTCTACGCGCAACTGCCAGCTTCGCCACCGGCGACGACGGCGCACTGCTCGCGCTGACACGCGGCGGCTTGTGGCGCGTGGGCTACGATGGCACATGGTCACTGGTGCAGGATGTGCAGAGCGATCGGACACGCGCCCTCTTGCAGGGGTCAGACGAGCGCCTGCTGATTTATGACGGCACCCGTCTGCAAGCCTTGAATCGCGACGGTCGTCTCCTGTGGGACTCGCGCTTGCCCGCGCTCGCTGGTCAGATCGAGATGGCACAATACGGCAATATCGTGATCTTACTCAGCAATCAGGGGCAACTCTATCTGGTGAATGACAGCGGCGGCTTCTGCAATCAGGTCACATTTTACGGCAGTCCACAGGCGCGACAATGGCATGATCTGGGCGCGGATGGCATCTTACGCATTGCCGTTGCCGATCAAATACTGGCGCTGGACTGGAACACGCTCACCCGCCCCTGTAACGTATAATCACAGTAACTACTCAGCCCTCACCCTAAATCCCTCTCCCGACCGCCACTATGTGGCTAGGAGAGAGACTTCAACCGTGCTTGTCTCCCCTTCTCCCAGTGTTAACGATCGGGAGAAGGGGCTGGGGGATGAGGGCTAAAGACAGCGCTAATCAATTGACCTGAGTAGTTACAAATCACAGATGAAAAGCAGAGGACAAGCCAATGATTGAATCGTGGATGTGGTACGACGCAGACGAAAACAGCACGCTGAGCGTGATGCTCGATACACAGGCTGGACACCTGTTGTGGTACATCGAGGCGGGATGTGCCTGCACCACTGCCGACACTATACAAACCATCGCGGATTTCATCGCGCGTGGGCCGGCATTTGCTAGCCTGCCGGATGACATATTAGACGAGATGCAGGCATGCTTACGGCACGCTAGCCTAATGACAAGCTCGCATTAAGCATTGCGCCATAACATAGTATTGACAGTGCGAAACGCGGTCGCTATACTGGAAAATAACTGAGGGCCTATAGCTCAGTTGGGAGAGCGCTTCAATGGCATTGAAGAGGTCATGAGTTCGAGTCTCATTAGGTCCATTAAAACCAAAGCCCCGCGCACAACGGGGCGTTTTTTTTAAAATTGGCAACGGGTGACTTTAGGAAAGGTCGGAACCGTGACACAAAATAATCGTAGTATTTGGGATGATTTGGTCGAAGTCGGGCGCGACGTGCTAGACAAGATTGACAGGTTGCTCAACCCTGATCGCGACGATCGCGAACCCGCTCGTGTCCCCGTTCCTGTACGTGGCAACTCCCGCCGCCGCCACCCTGACGAGCATTCCGATTATAATAATCCATACGCTTGAAAGAGCGCCGACAATTGCATACATCACGATGCGTCCCTGCCGATAAGCTGTCCGCTGTTGTATCGCGTGTGACTCGCACGTATGATTAAAGTAACATCGTCGCAATGAGGATAAGCCCCTATGTTGAACTACGAGCGCGTGGTCGAACGCTTTAAACAGCATGCTAGCTGGCAGACGGTCTTAACTGATGAGGAGCTTGCCCAATTCCGGCGTTTGGTTTACATGCCACCCCGTTTCTTCTACATGCTCATCGGCGCGACGATCCTGCTCTTGCTCGTTGTCTTGCAGGTAACTGCCCCTTTGCGGATCCCCTCCAAGCCTGATCTACAATTGACAGCCGCGCAATATGAGCGCGAACGGGACGCGAGCTATGAGCAGATGATGACTGGCTTCTTCTGTCAGGGGCGTATCATCGGACAATTGCCTTCGGGCGAAGCCTACCGCACGACAGCCCAGTATGATGTTTATTACAGCCTCGGTTTGCCCGAACCCTCGCGTGACTTTAAAGAGCGTCACTGTGCTCGTGAGCGCGATGACACGCTGACATACGTCGTCTACACGCCAGAATACCTGATCGACATCACGCGCTATTCACAGGCTCAGCAGATGCGCGTCGCCACCTGTCGCGATTACGCGCTGGGTGTGTTGCCGGATGAGCGCATCTTCTGGATTGAAAGCAACGATCACGTCGATAATAGTCGCCTGCGGATGCCGGATGAGCGCACGATCACGTTTTACTGCGATGATCGTCAGGGGACGCTGTTCAACTGGCGCATGGTCGGGATTTTGCTGGTGTGCGGCGCGATGACCGGGCTTCATTGGGGCTGGATGCGCTGGCAACTGCGCGACCACAAATATCTGACCATCCGCAACGAGGATGGCGCGGCAGTTCTGCACTATGATGGGACAGACATCACGCCGACGACCTATCGTGAGGTCGATGCCTTTGACTCGCAGGACGCTGGTATCCGGCGTATGAGCGTACTACAAACCACGCTCGTCCTCGCGGTCATCGCGACGGTGCTGGCATATCTCCTCTCGATGTTTTAAGCGCGGGTGCAACTGGCACCGATTAAGCATTTGTGAAGCGCGCACCATGATGAATCCAACAGTCGTCGGCTAAGTTGAAGTCACAGGTTATTTGGGATTTCGCGTGGTTTTTGTCGCAGGGGCTTTGCCCCTGCACCCCCACATATCGTTCCTTGACTTTGTTCATTGTGAACGCTACGCGTTCAAAAAACCAAAAGTTTTTGGTGTTCCCTTTTTTCAAAAAGGGGACAAAAAGAGCTTGACCACGCAAGATACGAAAGACCCGCCAAAGTCTGGCGCTATGCCTGGGATTTACTGCTCACAGATCGCTACTCATGCAACGAAAAGAACCAGCTTAGGTGCTGGTTCGCTTCAGATAAACGGAGTGAACCCAAGCGGACTCAAATCGAAAACTTAGATGGTTTGGACTTGTTGGCATACATGAGTCCTCTCATGCAATTTCCTCAGAAAAAAGCACTCTTCGCCTTATTTCACAACAGAAGAAAATAATTTGGCTATTCCCGTAAATGTTGAACCACGCTACCTGGAAACCACCGGGATGATTTCAGCCATCAATCAAATCATCGAAATTCGTGATGGGTGGGAACGTCCGAACCTCAAAATCAAAGGCACCCTCGTAATGAAGAGACGCTGACTTTCCTTCGTGAAAATCAACGGGTATTCATCGCACTGGATGAGGGCGAAGAAGCCAAAGCGCGTGAGATCGCAAAAATGCTTGGTGGCAATGTTTGCCTCGCGAAACTGTCTGCCAAAGATGCTAACGAGTTGCTCAAACAGGGCGCGACCAGCGAACAGGTTGAAGTTGTGTTGAATCGTGCGCCACACTGGTTAATCGGCGCAAGTTTATTCAGGCTGATTCACCACAATGGCTGCACCGTCGGCATTGATGAGGCAGAGCGTTATCACAATCCGCGTGACACCGCGATGCAACAGATTCGTCAACTGCTGAATAGTGGTTACAAGCAGGGAATGCCTGCCTTACGCTTCTTACGCTTGATAGGCAATGCTTGCTCCAAGCGATTGAAATCATGACACGCGGCGTGACGGATACCTACACATGGCTCAAAGCATCAGACTTGCGCCAGCAGGTGCAGAAGTTACTCGGTTTGAGCGTTGAGCAGATGGGGTCAGCGCGGTGGATTGGGCATCTGCTGAAACAACTTGATCTCGTTCATCCCGGACGCAGAAAGCATCACGTCAGTGGACGGATGTACGCGCTCGCCCGTGCCGAAACCCTCGATATGATGCGTCGCTATGATGTGGATACGTTTGATTACGGGTGGGTTGGCGAATCAAGTGATAGAATTGACAGAAAATCATGTAAAATGAAAGGAGAGTTTTTGTCCACGTTGAAATTTTACATGGATACTCATGTCGATAAACAAGTGGCTATCCAACTGCGGCAACGAGGAATCACTGTGGTTCGCTGTCAGGACGTTGGCTTAGCTGATGCGTCTGATGAAGAGCATCTCACCTATGCGACACAACATGATTTGAGTGTCATTACCAAAGACGATGACTTTGCGACACTTCATTATGAGTGGATGGCACAGGGCAAACCACATTATGGTATTTTCCTTCACCGTGATCGTCAACGGGCTACAATTGGCGCGATTGTGACAACCTGTGAGGAGTACTATCGATTGACTGCAGAGGGTGCAGGTACTTTAAAAGATGTGTATGACCAGTTAATTGAAATTAAATAAGTAGGACAGAACCCATCATGCAAGTTATCAATCATATCGAAATTCGGGACGGTAAAGCCTATATTGTCGGTCGCGGACACCTCAAAGCCGAGATGGTGGCACGAATGGTCGTTGACGGCAATTACAGTGTGCAGGAAACGATGGCACATTACAATCTATCGGCTGGAGAAGTTCATGCGGCACTTGCCTACTACTATGACAATCGCAATGCGCTTGATCAAGCGCGTGAAAAACAGGGAGAGCATATCAACAACTCCGCTCTCAACTCTACTGAACATCTCGAAAAATTGCGCTCACGTCAACAATCTGACTAGCCTATAACACGAAACAACTTCATATCCATCACAGCCCCTCATTGCAGGGGCTGTTTGCATTTAGCGAAAGGAACACAATTTTGTCACGCTCTATTTCTAAAACGATCATGGGTTACTACAAAATCGACCCCGCGCACCATGACGCAATCGTATCGCTCGTTTCCCCTGCGACACCCCAACACAAAATGCTCGACCCCTTTGCAGGTGAAGGTGAATTTCTCGGAGTGGCATCGAAACATTGGAACGTCACGCCGTATGCTAACGAACTCGACGGTGACCGCGCCGCAAATTGTGTGGCACGCTTCGGTGTGACGCAAGCGGTGCGCTGTGATGTCGAACGACTGAGTGCTTCAACGGGTGCATTTAGTATGGCATGGCTTAATCCACCGTATGACCATGACGCACAGGCAAAGAACTTTAAGCACACTGACGACACAAGCTCAAGAAGTCCTCAGCACCGATTGTTCCTTTATACTCGAAACAGTACTACCCGATTTTCTCGCGGGCAATGGCAACCAATATGCTA
>DAOTTV010000124.1:0-68543 GCA_034437755.1 Anaerolineae bacterium
CGGGCTGATGATCGACGGCGTTGACCCTTTGCTGAAATACGTGCCATCGAGATCGAATTTTTCGCACAGGCGCTGGATGCGCTGTTGGCTGTCGCTACTTAAATCGCGCTGAACTGGAAAGAGCGATTGTTCGTCGAGGCTGGCACTCGCGGGCCAACCGGCAACGATCATCGGCACGCCTAGCTTTTCGGCGGCGAGCGCGGCAGAACTCAAGAAGGGGTCGATGACCATCGCGTCCGGCTTGCCACTGCGCTCCGCAAGTGCTAACAGAGCGTCAACCCCTTGTGCGACTAAATCTTCGCTCAGCCATGTGTCTAATGCGCGGCGATAGCGCAGGGTGACCGCTTCTTGTGGGGACATATCGCTGAAGTCGGGCTGGGGTGGCGGCGGCCAGAGCCAACCCGTCTCTTCGATTGCTTCAAAGGGTAGCCCGTGCGCGTCGATTGCCCCGCGCAGGCTCTCTTCGCTCACCCAGATGATGTCATGTCCGCGATTTTGTAGAACGATCGCTGTCTTCAAAAAGCCGCCCCAGTCGGTATGGCTGTACAGCGGGGCGGATACGCACCAAATTTTTGCCATTGTGTTCCCTCATGTGCTTCATCCTGTCAATTATGCGTGACAAGGCAGTGCCGGTCAGTTATTGGTGCGACTCTAATCGGTGTGCTGAGGATTGTACAGATGAATTCATGCCAGCCAGTCTGGTTCGATCGCCAGCATCTGTAAAATGCGGCGCAGGGTCGCTGCCTGTTCCCATGCGTCACGGGCTTGCGCGTGGTCGTCACGTTGTGCCGCTAGCCGGCTCTGAAGTTCGTGCCAGTGCGCGAGATAGCGCCGGACGTTGGCGCGTTTGGCTTGCGCTTCGATGTCATCTAGCAGGGCTTGCGCGTGTGCATTGTCACCAGCGTGATGAGCGACCCGCGCCTGTCCGATTGTCGCCTGTATGATGAGCGCGATCTGTTGCTGGGCCTGCGCCATTGTCAGCGCCGTGTCGTACTGTGTTTGTGCGTCATCGTATAAGCCGAATATGGCATATGTATCGCCCAAATCTGCATAGACCTGCGCCTGCTCATACGGGTGTTGGTCTAGCTGATCGCGTGCTTCCTGCTGATGTGCGAGCGCATTATCCGCTTGTCCCATGACACGATAGGCAATGCCGATGTTGTTCTTTTGCTGGGCGCTCTCAACGTCCAGGCCGTGTTCTTCGGCGATGTTGCGCGCTTGCATGGTCTCGGTCAGGGCTTGTTTGGGTTGTTTGATCTGTGCCAGCAGGCGACCATAAGCCCCGCGGCGGCGCGCTTCGGCATGGCGATCGTGCGTTTGCTGTGCTAGGTCGATCGCTTCTTCAAAAAAACCGACTGCCGAGTCAATATCGCTGTAATCAACGTAAGCCTCAGCCACTCGCGCCAGTATCGCGCCGCGTGCGCGCGGGTCGTCAATGCGGTTCAGAGCCAAGAGCGCATCGTCGTAACGCCGCAATGCCATGCGCCCATCCCCGATGCGTGTGTAAAGCGCGCCAATCTGGCATTGCAAGCGTCCGATAATCCCGTGCTGGATGTTGGCTTCGGCGAGTTTCAGCGCGTCATTATACGTGTTGAGCGCGGTGCGATAGTTGCCAGCATCCATCTGTAATTGGGCAAGGTCTTGATACACGTCGATCACGCGCAGGGGGAAGTCGTCGGCGTGGTCAATTGCGCGGGCGTATGTCGCTTGCGCCGTGTCCGTATCGCCGATGTGTTGCTGGGCGTGTGCCAGATGGCGCAGTAAGTCGATATAGGCGGCATCGACGGGCAGGTTATCATAGGTGGCGATGGCTTGCTCTAAATACGGGATCGCGGCTTGGGGGTCGTCGCCCTGTGCTTGTGTCAAGCCGATGATCGCTTCGATCTGCGCGATTACGTCGGGGTTATCCAGTGTCTCGGCAATTGTCAGGGCTTTGCGCGCATATTCCTGCGCCAAGCCAGCATCGTTATCTCGGAGCATGGCTTTGCTCATGTTGGCGAGGGTGGTCGCATAAGTGATGTCCGGTGGCGGTGGGTCAGGGTAAAGCGCGAGAGCTTCGTTATAATGCCGCTGGGCTTGTTGGCTATCACCAGCCTCGAGATACTGCTCCGCTAGTAGCATATGCAGATGTCGCAATTGTGCTTGATGCTGGATGGTCTCGGCGTTGGTGATTCCTTGCTGAATCACGCTGAGTCCGGTCTCGGTCTGTCCGCTCATGATGAGTGCTTTGCCCAGTTGCCCCTGAAAATAACCGACCAATTCTTGATCGCCGCTGGCTTGTAACTTGGGGATTGCCTCGCGCAGGAGATGCGTGGCATAGCTAGCATTGCGGTCATGCAGGTAAACATCAGCCAGATGCGCGGTTGCGCGCCCGCCCGCGCCCAGCGTCTGGATAGCTTCGGCAGTGGCTTTGGCGCGTTCGTAATACTGGCGCGCCTGTTCCCACTCGCCGCGCCGCTGGGCAATCACCCCCAGCGATGCCAGCGCATAGGCGAGCGGGGCGCGATGCTCTTTGGCTTCGCTCTCGTCTTTTAAATCATTGAGGACGATTTCTGCTGTGTCATAATCGCCACGGGCGATCAATATATCCGCTCGGCTCAGCGTAATATCGACTTGCATCGTCGTGTTGGCGTGGTCGTCGGCATATGCCATCGCCTCTGCTAGTGATGCCAGCGCGTCATCGTAGCGTTCGCTGTATTGTTCGCGCCGCGCTCGCTGGATCAAGTCGTTGAGGGTCATCGCCTGTGTGACGGCTTGCGGTTGCTTGGGCGATAACCAATTGCGTATGCGCTCGAAGAATTGCATAGAGTCGTTACTTTCTGTGGCTCGGTCGTGCTAGTCATCATAAAGCAAAACGATAAGGGCGGCATGAATGATCGTTCATGATGCGATCTGTCTTATCACGCGCATTAAATCTAACCAGTTACTCATTGGGATGTTATAATGAAACCGAAGTATCAAAAAGTTATTATAGAATTAAAGAGGAATTTACAATGGTCGTAGCAGAACCCCAGAACTTAAGCCTCCAAATGACTGAAGATCACGAAATGTTATTGAAAGCCGTGCGCGACTTCGCCCAGAAAGAGATTGTGCCGATTGCTGAAGAATTCGACGAGTCGGGCAATTTCCCGCTGGATACAATCAAGCAGATGGGCAAAATGGGCTTGATGGGCATCGAAGTGCCGGAAGCATACGGCGGCGCAGAGATGGATACCCTCGCCTATGTGCTGACGATGGTCGAAGTGGCGAAAGCCGATGCCAGCCACAGCACAATTTTGAGCGTCAACAACTCGCTCTATAACTATGGCTTGATGAAATTCGGCACGGAAGCGCAGAAGCAGACATTCCTCGTTCCGGTCGCTTCTGGCGATGCCATCGGCGCGTATAGCTTGACCGAACCGGATTCCGGTAGCGATGCCGCCACTATGACGAGTCGCGCAGTTCTCAACGATGCTGGCACGCATTACGTCATCACTGGGCGTAAAAGCTGGGTGACGAGCGGCCCGGTTGCTGATTATGTCGTCGTTTTTACCATGACCGACCCCGAAAATGGCGCAAAGGGCGTGAGCGCGTTCCTCGTCGATATGAGCCAACCCGGTGTCACACGCGGCAAGAAAGAGCCGAAACTCGGCATCCGCGCTAGTGCTACCAGTGAATTGATCTTCGATGGCTACCAGGTGCCGGTCGAAAATATGCTCGGTGAGCGGGGGCAAGGCTTCAAAATCGCGATGACCGTCCTCGATGCTGGGCGTATCGGCATTGCCGCGCAAGCACTCGGCATCGCTGAAGCCGCCTATGAAGCTAGCTTGAAATATGCGCGTGAGCGTGTCGCGTTCGGTGGCCCGATTGGTCGCTTGCAGATGATCCAAGCGAAGATTGCTGATATGAAAACGCGCATCGAAGCGAGCCGCCTGCTGATTTATCAAGCCGTGGAAGCCAAGCAACGCGCGCAAGCCACCGGCGGACGCTTCACCACTGAGGCGAGTATGGCGAAACTCTTTGCTAGCGAAACCGCCGCCTTCGTCACCGATGAAGCCGTGCAGATTCACGGGGGTATGGGTTACAGTAAAGAATTCCCAGTCGAGCGTTACTATCGTGATGCACGTATCACCCGCATTTACGAAGGCACGAGCGAAATCCAACGGATGGTCATTGCGCGTAACGAACTCGGCTTGCGCTAAATAGATCACGAAGCGGCGCATTTTTACAGTTGGGGTGATCTGATGCCCCCTACATTCGCGCTCTTTCTCGCCCATAGATCGAGAAAGGGCGCTGTTTTTACAATTCCCTACACGACAGAAAGATACTTATTTCATGAAAGCGGCAGTAATTAAAGAACATGGTGATTTAGACGTTGTAAACATGGTCGATGATTTGCCCGTACCCCAACCCGGACGCGGTGAAGTGCGGGTTCGCATCAAAGCGGCGGCACTCAATCGCCTCGATTTGTTCGTGCGGCGCGGCTGGAAAGGCTTACAACTTGACTTCCCGCATGTCATCGGCAGTGATGGCGCAGGCATTATCGACAAACTCGGCGCGGGCGTGACCAACGTCAGCGCGGGCGATCATGTCGCGATTGACCCATCGATTTTCCCGGAGAACCCGACCGCAAGCGGCGATTACGAAAACCAGATTCGCCCCCTGCAAATCGTCGGCGAACATCGCGGCGGCTTCGCGGCAGAATACGTGATCGTTCCGGCGCGGAATTGCGTCGTGATGCCCGATGATTTTAGCTTTACCGAAGCGGCGGCGGCGGGCTTGGTCTACGTCACGGCATGGCACTCGTTGATTACACGCGGCGGATTCCAAGCTGGTGAAGATATTCTGATTGTCGGCGCGGGTGGTGGGGTCAACTCTGCCAGTATCCAGATTGCGCGCCTCGCGGGTGCGGGGACGATTTACGTCGTCGGCAGTACCGCCGAAAAGTGCGAACAAGCCCAGCAACTGGGCGCAGACGTGACCATCAATCGTGAAGACACCGATAATTGGTCGAAAGCGATGTACAAGCTGACCAACAAGCGCGGGGTCGATGTCGTGGTCGATAATGTCGGGCAGGCAACACTCCCGCTCAGTATTCGGGCAGTACGTCCCGGCGGGCGCGTGCTGGTCGTCGGTGGCACGACGGGCTACGATGCCCAGATCAACGTCGCGCAACTCTTCTACTATCATGTGGCGATCATCGGTAGCACGATGGGCGAGCATAAAGATTATGTAGACGTGATGAACTTGATCTTCAAGGGCAAGCTCAACGCGGTCATCGGCAAAACTTTCCCCCTTGCTGAGGCACAAGAAGCCCAGCGCACCCTCGAAAACTTCGATGTCTTCGGCAAAGTGGTCATCACCTTGGATGATTGATAGATTAAAACCTGAGGATGGGCTGGCGTAATTTTGCCTATCCTCGCGCCACAGCTTGCTACTCTATGCTATACTGGATGCGTATCGTTATACCGTAATAAATACAGAAAGACAACGATATGGCATATCATGATACAGCTTTGCGCTCGTTGGTCGAGCGGGTCGCGGTCGCGCCGTTACGCCAGTTGTGCCAGCAACCGACAGTACAGGCGGCTTATCGCATCATCGCTTATTATGACGATCGACAAACCTATCACTCCGTTGCGACGCTCATCTGCGAACGCGGACAGGCGACGCATCCCTTGCATGTGATTTACGATGGCTTGTTCGATCACCAAGCGGTGGTGCATCACGTCGCGCAGACTGATGTCGAACGCCTCGCCAGAGCCTTGCAAAAAGCTAAGTTCGATACGCTCGCTGACCAGCCCGACCTGCTCCGTAGTCCGCGTGTGCTGTGGCGGGTGGAGCGTGCCGCCGGCACCTTGTATCATCAGGTATTGTTTGCCTCGGATGTGCCAGAAAAGCCATATAGCCAGATTGCGAACGTGATCGATGCCTACCTACCGGAGGCCATCCGCGAAGTCCAGCGTTGATAATCCGTCCGCAATTGTTGATAAACACCAGTCGAAATGAGGGACAATATCATGAGTCATAACCAGACTGAAATTGAAGTCAAGTTACACACGCCCGATCACACGGCGATAATCGCCCGGTTAAACGCGCTCAATGCCGATCTGGTACAAGCGCGCATCCACGAGTACAACGTGCGCTACGATACCGACGGCGCTCTGCTCGAACGGGGCGAAGCCCTGCGCTTGCGCCGTGATGGACGCATCCGCCTGACGTACAAGGGCATGAAAACGTTCGATCAGGGCTTGAGCCACCGCCAAGAACTCGAAGTCGATGTGAGCGACTTCGAGACAATGAGCCTGATGCTCGAACGCTTCGGCTATCAACCGTATATGGTCTACGAGAAGTATCGCACGACCTATCAGCTACACGGTGCCGAGATCATGCTCGATGAATTGCCCTATGGTAACTTCACCGAGATCGAAGGCGAGACGAGAGCCATCCATAAGGTGTTACAAGCCCTCTCGTTAGAAGAAGTCGAACGCCGCAGTGAGAGCTACACGCGCATCTTTGAATTTGTCAAGCATCATCTCGAACTCAATTTCCGGGACCTGACATTTGACAATTTTAAAGATGTCGAAGTTCCTGAAAGCGCGTTTATTCCGCCGGGAAGCATTGTTATCGAATGACAAGCGTGCTGAATCGCGCTATGATAGGGCGAATAGTGGACTTAGCGAAAGTATCATGATCCGATGAGTATTCTTGAGAGCTTACAACGTTGGGAACAAGGATCTGTGGCGAAGGCGACGGCGCGCTTTCCAGAACGCAAAGAGCGCTTCACAACGTCGTCCGATATTGAAGTCAAACGGCTTTATACGCCGGCAGATGTCCCAGACGATTACGAAGCAACCCTGGGCTTCCCCGGCGAATACCCGTTTGCACGCGGGGTACAACCGACAATGTACCGCAGTCGCTTTTGGACAATGCGCCAGTACGCCGGCTTTGGCACCGCGCAGGAGTCGAACGCGCGTTATCGCTTCTTGCTCGAAAAAGGGCAGAGCGGGCTATCAGTCGCGTTTGATCTGCCGACGCAGATTGGCTATGATGCCGATGATGCGATGGCGGCGGGCGAAGTCGGCAAAGTCGGCGTGAGCATCAGCAGTATCCACGATATGATGACGCTCTTCGATCAAATCCCGCTCGATAAAGTCTCTACCAGTATGACAATCAACGCACCGGCAACCGTCCTGCTGGCGATGTATATCGTCGTCGGGCGGCGGCAAGGCGTGGAAGATAAGCAGTTGCGCGGCACTGTTCAGAATGACATCCTCAAGGAATATATCGCACGCGGCACGTATATCTACCCGCCGAAAGCCTCTATGCGTTTAATCACCGATCTCTTCGCCTACTGCCACGATAACGTCCCGCGCTGGAACACGATCAGCATCAGTGGCTATCACATCCGCGAAGCCGGCAGTACCGCCGTGCAAGAAGTCGCCTTCACGCTGGCGAACGGCATTGCTTACGTCAACGCCGCGCTGGATGTCGGCTTAGACGTGGACGAATTCGCGCCACAGTTGTCGTTCTTCTTCAACGCGCATAACAACTTCCTCGAAGAAGTTGCCAAGTTCCGCGCCGCCCGTAAATTGTGGGCGACGATCATGAAAGAACGCTTCAACGCGCAAAAAGCCAAGAGCTTACGGATGCGCTTCCATACGCAGACCGGCGGCAGTACGCTGACCGCACAACAACCTGAAAATAATATCGTGCGTGTGGCACTGCAAGCCCTCTCGGCAGTGATGGGCGGGACACAGTCGCTCCATACCAACAGCATGGACGAAGCGCTCTCCCTCCCAACCGAGAAAGCGGTGCAGATTGCCCTGCGTACCCAGCAAATCATCGCCTATGAAACGGGCGTGGGCGATACGGTCGATCCGCTGGCGGGCAGTTACTACATCGAGGCGCTGACAGAAGAGATCGTCAACCGCGCCGAAGCCTACCTCCAGCAGATCGATGATCGGGGTGGCGCGCTGAAAGCGATCGAAGATGGTTACGTTAACCAGCAGATACAGAACGCGGCTTATGATTATCAACGGGCGCTGGAACAAAACGACGAGATTATCGTCGGTGTGAATAACTTCACCGTCGATGAAGAAGTCGAAGCCGAGCTACTGCGGGTTGACCCGGCGATTGAGCAAGCTGCACACGAACGCCTGCAACAACTACGCGCCACCCGCGATAACGAAAAGGTGAGCGCCCTGCGCCAACAATTAGAAACAGCCGCTAAAGGTGATGACAACCTGATGCCGTTGATTGTCGAATGTGTTGATAACGATGTCACGCTGGGCGAAGTCTGCCATAGTTTACGCGCGGTCTTCGGTGAGTATCGCCCGCAGGTCATGGTCTAGGCACGCATGACGATCTTTCGCTGTCCGGTCTGTGCGGTGCCCCTGCATCGCACAGATACGACCTATCATTGCGATCACGGGCACAGCTTCGATATTGCCCGACAGGGCTATGTGAATCTGCTCTTAGCCCATCACCGCGGGTCGAACCAAGCCGGCGATAGCCGCGCGATGGTCGACCAGCGGCGCGCGTTTTTGTCGCGCGGCTACTATACACCCCTCACCCGGACGTTAATCGAGTCGCTACAGGCGATCACAACACCGCCACAAGCGAGCTTGTTAGACCTTGGCTGTGGTGAGGGCTATTATCTGGCGACGATCGCGCAGACGCTCGGTGATGCGTGGCATTACTATGGTATCGACATCTCGAAGGCGGCGATTAAGCTAGCGGCGGGGCGGACGCCGGCACTCGCGCTGGCAGTGGCGAACGCGCATCATCTGCCGGTGCAAGATCACAGCGCGGATGTGGTGCTGATCGTGTTCGCGCCTTACAATGCTGAAGAACTCGCCCGGATTTGTAAGCCAACGACGCGGGTCGTGCTGGTCACGCCTGATCGCGGGCATCTGCACGAGTTGCGCGCGCATCTCTACGACGAAGTGCGCCCCTACAGCGACGATCGCCATCAGGCACTCGCGCAGTATTTTGCACGCCAGCAGGTCGTGCAGGTCACGGCGCAAATCACCCTGACGACGCGCGATGACATCCAAGCATTGTTACAAATGACACCGTTCTACTGGCAAAGCCCAGCCGACAGGCAAGCGGCACTTCTCCAGCACGATATGCTCGATTTGACGCTCTCGTTTGCCATCTCACACTATCAATTGCTACCCTGAAAGGACGCAAGATCGCTATGTTTAAACGCGATGCTAACGGCAACATTCTCTCATGGAAGAGCAAGAATAGCATCTTAAGTATCGGGTCATCCCACAGTATCCTCTGTATTGGTAGTACAGGCAGTCTCTTGTCAATCGGCAGTGCGGGTTGTATCCTGTGCATCGGGTGTGCGGGCAGTCTCTTGTCGATTGTGAGTGCCGGCTCTATTTTGAGCATTGCGAGCATTCGGTCAATTGGTGGGCGCTTTTGTGCATCGTGGGGATGGTTGACACAAGACTACAACACGTAGGAGATAATCAATCTTGGGCAATAATAATATGAAGCAAATCATCATTCTCATCAGCCTCATCGCGTCGATTGCGTTTCTCGTGATGTCGATTGTAGCGACATGGCAGATATTCACCATTTTGCTGGATACCGACAGTGTCGTGCGGGCTGAGCTGTGGATTTTCTTGATTATGAGTTTTACGGGCGGGGTGATCCTGCTCAGCATGTCATGGGGCATTGCTGAGCTGGGCGACCGCAACCGAATGCGCCCGGCAATGGCGGGCGATGATGATGACGACATCTAAGCCAGACGATCGTAAGACACGAACCAGATAACGCGTATCATCAGGGGGGATGTTGATCCGGCGCGACGCTGGAACGCTACATAACACGGTGGACAGCCTACGGGGTGTTCATCGCCCTCACCTGCGATTGTGTTATCTCTATGTGACAGAGAGATAGAAACGATTGCCTTATGCCAGACCGCATGTCAACCCGCCAATCCTCCGGTTGTTTACTGATGTTCGTCATCGGTTTATGCCTGTATCAAATCTTCGTCTTCATTCACGTGTTACAAATAGAGGAGACGATTCGTACAGCGCTGATTCCACCAGTGCCGGTACAGATAGGCTTGGGGATACTGTGGCTGATGCTTTTAGGACAAACCGCCATCGGCTTGGTCATCAAGCAAGCTGTTGCATTACGATATGGCGGGTGGATTGTTATAGCATATGTTATCTATCGCTTAGGCTATGTGATCCTGTTCGTACAGGCGGATTACAACCGTAATCGTTTGCCGTTTTTAATTTTATTCACGATACTAGTGCTTATTGTACCGATAATGACGCTTCTCCATCGCGAGGGGCAGATAAAAAAGCAAAGAGAGGTTATTTCACATGGTAGTGAATCCGAAAATTGAGGAGCTACGCGAGAAGCGCGCCGAGAGCCACGCTGGTGGCGGCGAAGAGCGCATCCAACGCCAACATGACAAAGGGCGCAATACGGCTTATGGGCGGCTTGATATTCTGCTTGATCCCGGTAGCTTCCGTGAGTTAGACGCATTCGCTGAACATCGCTCGACGAACTTCGGGCTGGATAAGCAGAAAATCCCCGGCGATAGCGTCGTCACGGGTTGGGGCACGATCGACGGTCGTCTGGTCTATGTCTACTCGCAAGACTTCACCGTCTTCGGCGGGAGCTTGAGCGAAGTCCACGCGCAGAAGATTTGCAAAGTGATGGATATGGCGATGAAGACCGGCGCACCGATCATCGGCTTGAACGATAGCGGCGGCGCACGCATTCAAGAAGGGGTCGAGAGCCTCGCTGGTTATGCCGATATTTTCTTGCGGAATACGCTGGCAAGTGGTGTCATCCCACAGATTAGCGTCATCATGGGGCCGTGCGCGGGTGGGGCGGTCTATAGCCCGGCGCTGATGGACTACGTGATTATGGTCAAAGAGACGAGCTATATGTTCATCACTGGGCCGAACGTCGTCAAACAAGTGCTGAACGAAGACATCACGTCAGAAGACCTCGGCGGCGCGAGTGTGCATTCTAGCAAGAGCGGGGTTGCCCATCTCGCCGCTGATGATGAGACACAGGCGCTGATGATGGTGCGCGAACTGCTGCGCTATATGCCACAGAACAACATGGAAGATGCGCCTTACGAGACGACGACCGATGATCTCTTACGTGCTGATGCCGCGCTCGATACCATCGTGCCGGATAACCCCAACAAGCCCTACGACATGAAAGACGTGATCGAAAAAGTGGTCGATGACGGGCATTTCTTCGAGGTACAAGAAGCTTATGCGGCGAATATCGTCGTCGGCTATGCACGTCTGGGTGGGCACGCGGTCGGCATCGTCGCGAATCAGCCGATGGTGCTTGCCGGTGTGCTGGATATCAACGCCAGCGAGAAAGCCGCCCGCTTCATCCGCACCTGCGATGCCTTCAATATTCCGCTGATTACGTTCGTCGATGTGCCGGGCTATCTGCCGGGGCGTGATCAGGAACATGCGGGTATCATTCGCTCTGGGGCGAAGTTGCTCTACGCCTATTGCGAAGCCACCGTGCCTAAGCTGACAGTCACGACGCGCAAAGCCTACGGCGGTGCCTACTGCGTGATGAGCAGTAAGCACATTCGCGGGGACGTGAACCTCGCGTGGCCCACTGCCGAAATCGCCGTGATGGGGCCTGAAGGCGCCGTCGAGATTATCAACCGTCGCGAACTCGCCGCCTCGGATGATCCGGTGACGAAGAAGAAAGAACTCGCGGACGAATATCGTGAACGCTTCGCGCACCCGTACATCGCCGCTAGTCGGGGCTTCGTCGATGATGTGATCGAACCGAACGAAACCCGCGCCCGCCTGATTAACGCCTTACAAGTATTCCAGAATAAGCGCGATGACAATCCACCGAAGAAACACGGCAATGTCCCGCTTTAAGGGCAAGGAGACGATCTACCGATGACTGATGTACAGACAAAATCGATCCAGAAAATCCTCATTGCCAATCGTGGCGAAATCGCCGTGCGTGTCATTCGTGGGGCGCGTGATATGGGGATTGCGACCGTGTCGGTCTATAGCGATGCCGATCGGACGGCTTTGCACACACGCTATGCCGACGAAGCGGTGAACATCGGCGCGCCACAACCCCGCGAGAGCTACCTGAAAATGGAGAAAATCATCGCCGCCGCCAAAGCGACCGGTGCTGATGCCGTCCATCCCGGTTACGGCTTCTTAGCAGAAAATGCCGACTTCGCCGAACTCTGCACCGATGAAGGCTTGATCTTCATCGGGCCTTCGCCCTCGGCTATCCGTGCGATGGGCGATAAGCAATCTGCGCGCGATGCTGTGCGTAAGAATAACGTGCCGCTGATCCCCGGTACCGAAGCCGGCTTGCACGATGATGATCTGATCGCCGCCGCCGATGACATCGGCTATCCGATCATGGTCAAAGCGGTTGCCGGTGGGGGCGGCAAGGGTATGCGGCAGGTGCATAGCCCGCAAGACCTGCGCTCGGCTTTGCGTAATGCCCGCGCTGAGGCTGAAAGTTCCTTCGGCAATGGCAATCTCTACATCGAGAAACTGCTGGTCGGCGCACGCCATATCGAATTCCAGATTCTCGCCGATCATCACGGGAATACGATCCACCTTGGCGAGCGTGAATGCAGTATCCAGCGCCGCAACCAGAAGCTCGTCGAAGAAGCGCCGAGTCCCTTCATGGATGCTGACTTGCGCCAACGCATGGGCGAGATGTCGATTGCCGCCGCGCAGGCGGTCAATTACGTGAACGCTGGCACGATCGAGTGTATGGTCGATAAGAATAAGAACTTCTACTTCCTTGAGATGAATACGCGCTTGCAGGTCGAGCATCCGGTGACGGAACTGGTGACCGGTATTGATCTGGTGAAAGAGCAGATTCGCATTGCCCGTGGGCGACGCATGACCCCGACCGAGAGCATCCTTGAGCCGAAAGGCTGGGCGATCGAGTGTCGGATCAATGCCGAAGACCCCTACAATAATTTCATCCCATCGGTAGGTATGGTGACCGCCGTACAAACGCCCAAGGGTCCCGGCGTGCGCGTCGATAGTGGGGTCTATGCCGGTTATGAAATCACGCCTTACTACGATAGCATGATCGCCAAGCTCATCACATACGGTGAGGATCGTAAGTTGGCGACGGCGCGTATGCGTCGTGCGCTGTCGGAATACGTGCTGATGGGGGTCAAGCATAATATCCCCTTCCACATCAACTTGTTGAATAGCGTCAGCTTCCATGCCGGGCAGTTCGACACATGCTTTGTCGAGACGCGCTTTAGCATGGAAACCTACGAATCAGAACCGACAGAAGCCGAACTGGAGACGGTCGCCATCGCCGCGACCCTGCACGCCCACCGCAAACGCCAACTCGCGTCACAGGTGGTCGCGCCGGCAAAGCGCGATACGAGCAACTGGAAGTGGGTCGGGCGTTACGAAAGGATTCACCGTTAAATCATGAAGTACACCACGATACTCAACAACGAACAATACGAAGTCGAAATACTGGACGATGGCGCGGTGCTGGTCAATGGACAACGGCGCGAAGTCGATTTTCTGGACTTGGGCGGTGCGCTCTACTCGATCATCACCGATAATAAATCGCTGGAAGTCGCCATTGACGAAGATCAGGGCGAGTACGAAGTCCTGCTCGACGGTCGCCTGTACGACGCGCAAGTGCTGGACGCACGCGCCCTGCTGATGGCACAGCGCAAGGGCGGTCTGGGTGCGGGATCGGGCGAAGTCAACGCGCCGATGCCGGGCTTGATTGTCGAAGTGCTGGTCGAAGAAGGTGATGTCGTCGCCGAAGGGCAGACGGTCGTCATCCTCGAATCGATGAAGATGCAGAATGAACTCAAATCACCGATTGCAGGCACAGTGCAGACGGTCACCTGTCACGCGCAGGAGACTGTCGATAAAAATGCCCTGCTGGTGAATATCGTCAGCGACGACGACGAAGATGCCTAGATAGATCAGCGCCGTATGGGGGCGCTTATGCCCCCGCACGGCGTGATTGTCGTGTTTTGTCCCCTGCGTTAGATATTCTCCTATTCCATCCCTCGCTAATCTGCGCTAGCATATGCGCCCGATTATCAAGCAAGTGAGTGAAGTCGATCACACACATGGCACGAGTCCGTTCGTTACAGATGAGACCGCAAGTATGGGATGCGCTGTGGCTGTTGCTACTGGCGTTTTTTGTGTGGGCTGGGGTGCGTCATGTGCCCTTACATGGCGACGAACCCACGCAAATCTTCATGACGCGCGATTTTTATTATCAGGCGCAGGGGGACTGGGAACAGGTGCGCTATCAAGCGTGGGATCAGCTATCGCCACAGGCGGCGACTGAGCAGGATTTACGCCTCTTGAATGGGACCCTTCCCAAATATATCTTCGGCGCGACCGCCTATCTCAGCGGTTATACCTTGTCTGATCTCAACGATCAATGGGTATGGGGGACTGGCTGGCAATGGAATCACGAGAACGGGCATGTACCACAGGCTGATTTGCTGGTGCGCTTGCGTACAGTGTCCGCGCTGATGTTCAGCCTAAGTGTGGTCGTTCTATTCGTGATTGGGATGCACATCGACGGGCGCTTGGTCGCCTATGTCGCGACAGCGTATTACGCGCTCAATCCAGCACTGCTCATCAACGGGCGGCGCGTGATGATGGAAAGCGCGATGCTCCTGTTCTCGCTGGCGGTTGTCGCGGTTGGTCTGCTCGTCCTGCGCCAGCGTAACGTGTGGCTGTTCGTCCTGCTCGGTCTGGTGAGCGGGCTGGCAGTCGCCAGCAAGCATACATCCGTCGTGACGGTGATCACGGTCTTTGCGGCGATCACGGGCTACAGCCTCTACCAGCGCGACCACTGGCGCGTCATGCTCGGCGGGTTGATGCTGGCGGGCGGGCTATCGTTGGCCGTGTTCTACAGCCTGAATCCGGCGTGGTGGCACGCCCCCCTGACACGCGCCCCCGATTTGCTCGAGCGGCGCACAGAACTGCTATCGGGGCAGGTCGATGCGTTCGGCGGCTATGAGACCTTCGACGCACAGGTCTCGGGCTTCATCCGCCAAGCCTTGATCGTCCAGCCCATGTATGCCGAAGTGCCGATCGACGGTTTCATCACTGCCCAAGCTGACCGCATCGCACAGTATGATCAGGCGTGGTATCGCGGAATCAGCATTGGTGGCTCGGTATCGGGGGCGATCGCGCTCACCGGACTCGTGCTGTGGGGCGTGTATCACCTGTGGCGCGCACCGTATCAGCCCGGCGATCGCGTGTTGGTGCTGGCGTGGGCGCTTGCCATGCTCTTGCTGACACTGGTCGTCACGCCGCTGGAGTGGCAACGCTATTACTTGCCGATGTATCCGGTGATTGCTCTGCTGGGGGCGCTGGGCGTGCGTGCGCTGGGGCGGATGCTAGAACGGGAGCAAACGCGATGACACTCGACTGGTTGCAACAGACACTCGCAGTATTGCCTTATGCGCTGTGGCTTTATGTCGCTATGGGCGTGCCTTATGCTTTGCTCGTCCTGCCGCGTGCTGATTGGCATCAACGAGCGCTGGTGGTGGCAGTGGGCTTCGCGCTCGCCCCTGCCTTACTGACGGCGTATCTGCTAGGGCTGGGCTGGGGGGGCGCACTGCTCGATATGCGTCTGCTGTGTTTTGATCTCGCGCTTGCTGGCTTGATTGCGCTCACGCTCATTGGCTGGGGCGCGTGTGCTTACAAGTGGCGCACGACACGCCCCGCGCCCAAAGTCGCGTCGTCCCCGTGGGCATTCGACGAAAAGCTCTTGATCGGGCTGATTGTCGGGGCGCTGGCGGTGCGCTGGGTCGTCACGTCCTTCTGGACGTTCACGGCGTATGATGCGCTGTGGGTCTATGGGTATCAGAGCCGCCTCTATTTTCTGGAAGGGGTGATCCCCAACGACATCGGTTACTATCCGCAATTTCTCCAATTGCAATATACCTTCATGCAACTCGCCTACGGTGTGATCAGCGATTACGCCGCGCGTGCTGTGCTCCCGTTCTTGCATCTCGGCAGTATCCTCGCCGTGTATGCGCTGGGAACCACCTTGTTCAGTCGGCGCGTGGGCATCATTATGGCGGGCTTGTGGACGCTGTATCCGCACGTTGCGCGCTGGTCGGCAATCGGTGATCTAGAAATCCCGCTGACCTTCGCCTTCACGTTGACGCTGACCTTCTTCATGCGTGCATGGATGAATCCGGATGACCGTTGGCGGCGGCGCTATGATGCCCTGCTCGCGGGCGTGATGTTCGGCATTGCGATGTGGATCAAGCCGACGGCGGGCGCGTTCATCATCGGCGTGATCCTGCTAGTCGTGATCGAGTTTGTGCGCGTGCGGACCGATGTGCGGGCATGGTATCCGCGCTTTGAAGTGGCGGCGCTCACGGGCTTAGCCTGTATCCCACTAGGAAGTATCTGGTATGCCCGTAACGCGCTTTTGGGCTTGCCGCCGCTGGTCTTCCCGCATGAAAGCTGGGTGACGCGCGCGACGCGCAGTGGCGACTTGCTCAGCTGGTTGATCTTACCCTTGATCCTGCTCGTGCTGGTCATCCTCGTGCGGGATCGCGGCGGGCAATTGTGGCGCAAGCTGATTTTGTTGATCGGGGTGGGCTTGTTGTTGCTGGGAGCGATGCCGTCTAGTCCTCTGATAAACCCCGCCCGTATCGACCCGCCCGCGAGTTATATCCGCGCTCACGAATGGGCATTGCTCGGGCTCGGGCTGGGCTTAATCGTGTGGCAGTTACGTCCGTACATTACGGCACCCGTGCCCGCGACCTTGCGTCGCCTCGCGTGGTTCGGGCTGGTGATTACGCCGTACTTCGTGACGTGGTTCATGTCTTATAGCTATCACGCACGCCTATCGTTCGCGATCACGCCTGCGCTGATGCTCCCGACTGCTTTGCTACTGGCACATTACCTGCCAGCCCAGCAGGTGCGGGCATGGGGTATCGGACGTAAGACGGCGCTGGGGTTGATATTGCTGATCGCGGGTCTCGGGGTGATCCCGCAATCGTATTTGAGCATGTCGCGCTACACCGATTATCTGTGGACGGAACGCTATCCTACCGATTTTGATAAGTATCTCGCCCATAATCCGGGCGTATCGCTGGCGGCACAGCAATTGTGGGGCTGGCAAGCGCAAAACGACCGTGAGCCGGTGGTGGTCGCGCCGGGGGAACAACGCTTGCCCTTCTTCTTACCACAGGCGACAATCATCACGGATACTGTGCCGACTGAACTCGAATATCTGGAATCGGTCGGCGCGACGCATTACCAGTATGGCACGCAGGCAGGCTGGCGTTATGAGAACGACGAAGGCATCCCGCCAACCGCCAATCAGATTGTCTCTAGCCTAGCTCGTGCGGACATCATGACGCGCAAGCTGTTCTTCAACGATGGCACATTCCGCTATGAGTTATACGAGTTGCACCTCGATAATCGTTATATCGCGCCTGATGCGACTGACATCTACATCCTGCCGCAACCGGTACAATTCGGCGACTTCGCAACCTTGCGCGGGGTCAACATCGGCAACGATCAATTGTTGGGGAATAAGCTCTTCTTATCTTTTCTATGGGATGTACACGCGCCCGCGCCTGCTGATTATACCGTGCGCCTTGACCTGCGCCATGAGCCGAGCGCGACGATCTATCACACATGGCAAGCACCTGTCGCGCAGGATGAGCGCGGCTACTATTACAACACGCGCCTGTGGGATGCAGGCGAGCGCGTGATTGATGCGCGTGCGGTGCAATTGCCACCGCCGTATCGCGATTATCCGCGCGGGTATGATTATCGTATTCTGCTGAATCTGGTCGATCAAGCGACGGGCGCGACAGTGCCGATCACGATTGACGGCGAGTTGTATCCGCAAGGCTATCCCTTGCATACGACCTTCGGGGTCGGGCGACCTGCGAGTGACTAGGGGAGAGCAGGCTCTCCCCGTTTATGCTGAGCCTCAGAAGGGGAACAAGATCGGCAGGACAATCATCGCCGCGATGAATGTTAGCAAGATCAATGGCAGACCGAGCTTGATGTAATCGGCAAAGCGATATTTGCCCGCGCCCATCACCAGCGTATTCACTGGCGAGGCGACCGGTGATGCGAAGGCCATTGATGCGGCGACGGCGACTGCCATCAAGAAGGCTTGCGGTTGCACGCCCAGTGATTGTGCCGTGGCAAGCGCGATCGGCGCGATGATCACGGCAGTTGCCGTGTTCGATAGCACCTGCGTGAAGATACTGGTGAACAGGAATAATCCGCCCATCACGTAGATAGCACCTAGCCCGCCCAGCGTATTGGCGAAGCCATTCGCCGCCACATCGACCAGCCCGACTTTGATCAGCGCGGTACTCATCGGCAACATGCCTGCGATCAGCACAATACTCTTCCAGTCGATCGCATCATAGGCTTCGTCCATGCTCAGGCATCCCGTCAGGATGATGAGCAGACTCGCCAGCATGGCGGCGGTGGTCGTTGGCAACCATCCGGCAATCAAGGTGATGAGCATCCCCGCTAGAATTGCTAACACCAGCGGCGCTTTCTCAAAGTTCAGCAAGCGCGATTGAATCTCTTCCGTACCGCCGATAATCACGAAATCGTTGGGGCTTTGCTTCAGGCGGAAGATATCTTGCCATTCGCCCTGTACTAAGAGCGTATCGCCGAATTGTAACTTCGTATCGCGCACAGGCAGGTTATCGCTCCCCGGACGATGAATGTTGAGTACTGTCAGGCGATGCCGCTTGCCGAAGGACAGATCGACGACGGTTTTGCCGATGAGTGATGAGCGCGGCGGCAAGACGACTTCAGCAACGCCGACTTCTTGCGAGATTAAATCGTCTTCGACATCGCTTGACTTGGGCTGAATCGCGAGATTGAGCGCGGCTGACGCTTTCGAGATGGCATCGCCGATGGCGTGGACGATCAGAATATCGTTATGCTCCAGCGTAACGTCTGGGCGCGGATGCACGGGGATGTTGCGATTGGATTGCACCACCAGTTCTTTGCCGCCGACCGCCGCTAATTTGCGTGCGGGGGCTGGGCGCGAGATTTCCACCACGTCGATCCCATAGCGGCGACCGAGTCCGGCTTGTCCAAGCTCCTGCCCGACCAGCGATGAGGCTTTTCGGACGCGCAATTTATAGATGCTATCCGGTAGTTGATAGGCCTCGATCAACTCGCTCGGTGTCGTCACGGATTGTTCATCGACAGCTTTCGCCCGTACTGGGATAAAGCGGCGCATCACCAGCATATAAAGGATACCGGTGATAATCAGCACGATGCCCATCCCCGTGTAGCTGAAGAAGCCGAACGCCTCATAGCCATTTTCGGCTAGCACTTCGCTGACGATAATATTGGGCGGCGTGCCGATCAATGTCGCTGACCCGCCGAGCAGAGAGCCGAAGGCGGTCGGAATCAATAATTTGGACGGGCTGATCTTGGTACTCAAGCCGAGGCTGATGATCGCCGGCATGACGACCGCCACCGTCCCCGTATCGCTGACGAAGCCCGACATCAAGGCGACTGCCGCCATGATGACCACTGTCAGGCGCGTTTCGCTATCACCCGCTAGCCGGATAATCTGGCGGGCGAGGACGGCGGCTAAGCCCGTCTGGAAGACTGCGCCCCCTACGATGAACAGTGCCGCGATTAACAAAACAGCCGAGTTAGAAAAGCCGGCAATCGCTTCATCGACCGTCAGAATACCTGTGAGCATTAAAGCGATGACAATCCCCAGCGCGATAACATCCACGCGCAGGCGTTCCGTGATGAAGAGGGTAATGGCGACAACGAGAATACTCAGCGTTATCCACATATCAGGAGTCATGTACTTGTTTTCCCCTCTTGGCAGTTAATTGAAAGCAATGCATCGTAAGAATATTATTGAGCCTTGCCGTTTCCAACCAAGCTATCCCTATGGTAGTCCTGTCTGTCGTGCAGGTGTATATGACATGCCTCCCGACTGATGGTGTCATTTGCCCTATCTCTGGCGCAATCTGCTACAGCAAAGGCTTGACCCTTGCGCTATAATACAGTTAAAAATGGCAAACAGTGTAAAGTGATAACCCGTTGCCCTACATGCAACCCGTACATCAACTTCCGGAGACTCCTGATAGTCAGCGACGACGCTTGATGGCTCTCAGGAGCGATACATCGGCTTTGTATAACGAGTTCAAAGTTCCGATCTTGATTTTCCTGTTTGTGACGATTGTCGGCGGCTTTGTCTATGGCGAAATCCACTACGCAACCTATGGCGAAAATATCCCGTTGTTGGATCGTCCGTACCTGATGGTGCAACTGATGATCCTCGAAACCCCCACCGATTACGACTCCTCACCCGAAAACCCGCTCTTGATTCTGTTCTGGTATGCCCTGCCGCCGATCTTCATTTTCATCGTCGGCAATGGGGTAGCTGATTTTGTACGCTTATTCTTTGATCGTAGTGGACGACGTGATGCTTGGAGGAAAGCTGTGATTTCAACAATGCGCGATCATATTATTGTGTTGGGGGCGGGGCATGTGGGCTTGCGTGTGGTGCGTTGGTTGCATCGCCTCGGTGTCAATGTTGTGGTGATTGATAACTCGCCTGAAGTCGAAGCACAGGCAGAATTAGCCGATCTAAAAGTGCAAGTGGTTGAGGGCGATGCGCGTAACCCGCAGGTGATGAAAGATGCTGGTATCGAACGCGCCGAAGCCTTCATCGCCTGCACGGGCGATGATCCGGTGAACCTGTATGCGACGATGCGCGCCCGCGATATGAACAAGGATTTGCGGATTGTGGTGCGCGTGTGGGATGATCGCTTCGCTGAACAGATTGAAGAGTTTATTATCAAATCGGATGCGAGCCTGCTGGGCGGGCACTTCAGAGGCGTGCTGAGTTCGTCAGAGCTATCCGCGCCAGTCTTCGCGGGGATGGCGCTCGGTGTGGAACTCACGCAGTCGATCATGATCAGCGGGGTCGATTATGGCACGATGCGCCTGACCATTACCGAGCAGTCTTTCATGTGTGGGCGCAAAATTGGCGATCTACAAAATGAATACGATGTCGATATTGTGCTTCATGTGCAAAAAGGTGTCTCAGCGGATGTGAAACCAGCCCATGATGCGACGGTTGGCGCGCATGATACACTGGTCATCTTTGCGGAACATGAAAAATTGCTGGGCATCGCCGCCCGCAATCGCAACGGGCACTGACCTGACTAAACCTATTCAAACCGAAAGTAAATCTTATAGAATGACTATGATAGCTCTGCACGTCGGGGTTATTTATGTTGCTACTGTCGAAAGATAACAATCGCTATGCCCTATTCGCAACTCGTCTTACCCCGCGAACCGAAGCCGACGCGCCGCATTGTACGTATCACCCGCGCCATCTTGCACGATACCCGCGCCCTCGTGCAAGAGTTTCGCAAGCCTCTGGGGGCGATTCTCCTCGCGATCTTCATCGGCGGCTGGGTCTATGGCAAATTACATACCTTCGCCGGGTATGATCCGATTCCGCTGATCGACCTGCCGTATTTGATGCTTGCGCTGATGGTCATGGAAGTGCCGATTGACCCGATACCGGATGAGTGGTACTTGATCATCTTCTGGTATGTGCAACCGGCAATCGGCATCTATATCATTGGGCGCGGGGCGGTAGATTTTGGACGCTTGTTTTTCGACCGAACTGAACGTCGTAATGCTTGGGAGTTAGCTGTGGCAAAAACTTATCGTCATCATGTCATCTTGATCGGGGTCGGGCATGTCGGCTTGCGCGTCGCGCGCACATTGGCACAAATGGGTTTCGAGATTGTTGCCGTCGATCATGATGTATCAAGCGAGACGGACGAAGAATTATCCGAGCTGGGCATCCCCCTGATTCCCGACGATGGCACGCTCAATTCGACCCTGCGTAATGCCGGTATCGACAATGCACGCGCGCTACTGGTCTGTACGTCGAACGATCATACCAATCTCGAATTGACGATGCGTGCCCGTGACCTGAATCCTGACATACGCATCGTGACGCGCATGTGGGATGCACGCTTCGCCGCGCAACTCAAGCGATTTTTGAATGTGGAAGTCATGAGCGCGTCCGATCTCGCCGCGCCGGCATTTGCCGGGTCTGCCGTTGGCATCGAGATCACACAGACGCTTCGGATCGGGTCATACGATTATAGCATGATTAAGTTGCTGGTCGAGCCGGGGTCGTTCATGGATGGTAAGACGATCGACTTTTTGCAGGATGATGAAGATGTGGATATTGTGCTTCACGGGATCAACGGTGCTGAGCCGGTCGTACATCCTGATGGCGATATCGTCGTGCAGGGCGAAGATACACTCGTACTCTTCGCCCGTCATTCGCGCATTACCGAAATTGTCGCGCGTAACCGTCCGTTGGTTGCCGTCAAATAGGGCAAGGGGCGAGGACATTGTGCCCTCGCCTAAGCGTGCGTCGCGGTCAAAATCAGGGCGTTCGATCTGGCTCAGGCAACTGCCATCAATCGGCGGCATCGGGGACGGGTCATCGCCGTTGTCCTGTGCGAATGCCGCGCCGATACCAAGAGTGCTGATCATCACAACAATTGCGACCTGTATGAGAAATTTATGGGACATCATCTTGCTCACTCCTTCTGGGCTTTAGCTATGTTTTGGTTAACTGTCTACAGTATGCCAGGCAGGTGTAAGCGAAGTTTGCTGAAGGTGTAAACGATATATAAAATGGCTCTTTGGGATTTCGCGTGGTTTTTGTCGCAGGGGCTTTGCCCCCGCACCCCACAAGGAACGATCGTTCCTTGACCTTGTTCCTTGACCTTGTTCATTTTGAATGCTGCGCGTTCAAAAAACCAAAAGTTTTTGGTGTTCCCTTTTTTCAAAAAGGGAACAAAAGGAGCTTGACCACGCAAGATACGAAAGACCCAGACATTTAACCAAAACTAAACGGGTCAAGTACTATAGAATCAGGACTTTTTGCGGGCAGTCACCGCGATAATATCGAAGGGATTCACGTATAAGGAGCGTTTGGATAAACCTAGTAAATCAACGACGCGCTCTAACAATTTAGCAAGCGGCGGCACGTAGAAACCGAGACGATCGAAGAACAAACTCAGCGTCACGTGTTTGCCGATGTGGCGTGTGTGGATGACCTCGAAATCGGCTTCGGTTAGCAAGCGGCGCAAGGTCGCCTCTGAGAAGTAATAGACATGCTCTTCCGACAATTTGTACCCAATCCAGCGTTTACCCGTAATACGCGCCGGCAAGCTGTGAATATCAGGGGTCGCAAGCTCGATAACGCCGCCGTCGTTCAGTAATGCGGCAATGTGTTCGACATAGGCGCGGGGGTCGGGCACATGCTCGATGACATCATACAAGGTGATCAGATCGTAACGCTGTTGATCGGGGTCTAAATCTAACAAGCTCATATTGTGCGAGGGATGGTTGAAGCGTTCCGACACGTAACGGGTCGCAAATGACGAGACATCCAAGCCCTCGACCTGCCAACCGCGTTTGGCGGCTTCGTCGATGAAGAAGCCCATCGCGCATCCCACATCCAGCAGGGCGCCCCCATCGGTATACTGTTCCAGATGATCGAGGCGGCGATTAGCAGTCAGGCGGATGTTTTGCTCATCGCTGATATAATCCGTATAGCCCACTTCGCCCGAGTCATCGCTCTGGAAGTAGGTGTTATCGTATAACTGATAGAGCTTGTCCGGCGCTGGTTGATATTGAACAAAGACCAAGCCGCAAGATGAACACTGTACCAGTCCGCGACCATTTTCAGGGCAATATAGACGGTGCTCGTCATGTCCACACAAATTACAGTATTGGATTTTGATGGATGATTCCGTCGCGGTCTGTTGGTCGACTGCTTGTACAGATGCCATATGACATTTCCGTTGGTTATATTTGTATAAAAACGACCAACACTATATCAAATTAACAGGAAGTGACAATAGGCAATTCCCATCCGAGCGCAGACACACACCCGACCGAGAAACCATCCGCCAGCGCATGACGGGTGGTTTCTGCGGGTATGATCGCTTACTTCTGCTTATTTTTCTGCTTGTTTTTCTGCTTTTTCTTGTTCTTCTTCTGCACTTTCTTCCATTGATCGCGCAGGGTGACCGTGCGATTGAAAATTAGCTTATCAGCGGTCGAATCAGGATCGACAACGAAGTACGCCAGACGCTCAAACTGCACACGATCACCCGCGGCGAGAGTCTGCGCGTACGGTTCAATGTAGACCGGATCGACAATCTCGACTGATTTGGGGTTGATGAAGGCCGTGAAATCCTGTTCATCGTCGCCATCCGGCACTTCTTCGGTGAAGAGCGTATCGTACAGACGCGCCTCAGCCTGTATCGCGTGTTCTGCCGATACCCAGTGCAGGGTCGCTTTCACACGGCGACCATCCGGCGCGTACCCGCCCTTCGTTGCGGGGTCATACGTACAGCGCAACTCAATGACCTGACCATCGCCATCTTTGATGACATCCGTGCAGGTGATGTAATAGCCCCAGCGCAGACGCACCTCGCGCCCCGGTGCAAGACGATAGAACTTGCGCGGCGGGTCTTCCATGAAGTCCGCACGCTCGATATATAGTACCTTCGAGAAGGGCACAGTGCGCGTGCCGGCGGCTTCATCTTCGGGGTTATTGACGGCTTCCATATGTTCGACTTGATCGTCTGGATAATTCTCGATGACGACTTTGAGCGGGTCAACAACAGCCATCACGCGGTTAGACGTTTTGTTAAGGTGATCGCGCCCGTAATACTCCAACTGCTGTAGCTCGACAATCCCGTTTTTCTTACTCACGCCGATTGCCTCGGCGAAATTACGGATTGACTGCGGGGTATACCCACGACGACGCAAACCGGAGATAGTCGGCATCCGCGGGTCGTCCCAGCCCGCGACATAGCCTTCCTGTACCAGACGAATCAGCTTGCGCTTGCTGAGGACAGTATAGCTCAGGTTGAGCCGTGCAAATTCGATCTGTTGCGGATGATGAATGCCGAGCTTCTCCAGATACCAATCATAGAGCGGGCGATGGTCTTCATATTCCAGCGTGCAGATAGAGTGAGTCACCCGCTCGATTGAGTCGGACTGCCCGTGGGCGAAGTCATACATCGGGTAGATGTGCCATGTACTGCCGGTGCGCGGGTGTGGTGTGTTGATGATGCGATACATCACGGGATCACGCATGTTGATATTGCCCGATTGCATGTCGATCTTAGCCCGCAGAACGGCTTCGCCTTCGTTGAATTCGCCATTTTTCATCTTCTCGAATAAGTCGAGATTCTCGTCAATCGGGCGATCACGGTAAGGGCTTTCTTTGCCCGGCTCGGTCAATGTCCCGCGATACTCGCGGATTTCATCAGGACTCAGTTGATCGACATAGGCATTGCCATCGCGGATGAGTTGCACTGCCCAGTCATACAGTTGATCGAAATAATCAGACGCATAATATAAGCGATCATCCCAATCGTAGCCCAGCCACTTCACATCTTCGATGATGGCATCGATGTATTCTTGCGCTTCTTTCGCGGGGTTGGTATCGTCAAAGCGCAGATTGCACAGTCCGCCGTATTGCGCGGCAATGCCAAAGTTGAGCACGATTGATTTTGCGTGCCCGATATGCAAGAAGCCGTTCGGCTCTGGTGGGAAGCGCGTGTGAACCTTGTCGTCAAAGCGTCCGGTTTCGTTGTGTTCGTCGATGATCTCACGGATGAAATTCGACTTCGGTGCATCATTATCGCTCATACAGTATCTTTCTGTTTATTAGCATCGTCTATTCACATGGTATCGCATAGCGTGGAGCAAGAAAACGGCTCTTTGGGGTTTCGCGTGATTTTTGTGCAGGCGCTTTACCCTTTCACCTATTATGAGTCGTTGAATCATAACGATAAACAGGATCGCATTCAATAGGTGCATCACGCGGGCTATTCACAGACTGCACGCCCTGTTGTAGACTCGCGCTATCACGTCAAATCAAGTGGAATGCGTAACTCTATTATGGAACCCAAGATTGGAAGTGCGCTCGTTCTGGGCGCAGTATTAGCGATTGGCGGCATCGGTCTCTTTTTCTTCATGTACTTTTTCATGCTGGCCGGGGCGAGTGCCGCGACGCGCTTGTTCGGTTCGTTGCTTGTGCCCCCGCTGGTGATGGCGGTCGCGGTCGGCGGCTATTACATCTTGATGAGCACCGACGATGCCGATTGAACCAGCCCGATCATGAGCAATTGTGTGATTTCCATGAAGTTTTGAAATCCTTACAAGTTGTTCTTGACTTTCAATATCCTGTTCTGTATACTTTTCAGTGTTGTAAGTTGTTAGGCCCGTTCGTCTAGTGGACTAGGATGCCACCCTTTCAAGGTGGAGACACGGGTTCGAACCCCGTACGGGCTGTCTACTAGAATCCTCATTGTGTGTGAGGATTTTTTTGATTCAGCTGTGCTGACTCATGAAAACGACGACTTATTCGAGAAGTACCAGACCGTCGCCTCAGTCCGATTATTGACATCTAGCTTGCAGAAAATATTCTTCAAGTGAAAGCTGACGGTATTCTTGCTGATGTCGAGGCGGCGCGCAATCTCAGAATTTGTCAGGCCGCGAGCGACCAAACTCAGCACTTCGGTCTCACGCGGGGAGAGTTCTTCCGGCACAGGTGGGTCTTGCATCAACCAGCGTTGTGCCGAGCGCGGGAAAACCAAACGCCCCTGTGCCACCTGTCGGATCGCATCGGCAATGTGGGCAAAGGGTTCGCTCTTGAAGGCAATGCCATCAGCCCCCAGCGTGATCGCTGTACGCAAGTTCTCGTTATCTTTATGACCCGTCAGCATCAACACGCGCACCTTACGACTGACTTGTTGAATATCGCTGAGAACGCTGAACCCGTGATACGGCATTTCGATATCAAGCACGACGACATCGACGGTTTGTCGCTGTAATACCCGATAGATATGATGCCCGTCCTGCAAAGCGTCGATGACATCCATATCATGCTGGCAATCGATCAATTGTTGCAACCCATCCAGTATTAACGCATGATCATCCACGAGCAAAACGCCAATAGCTTGACTCATTCTAAACCCTTAATATCTGATAATAAATTTATGTCGAAGAAAAAATACTACTTTTACTCCTATGGTATCAGCATCACCCACAAAAACCACACAATCACCCTGCTGACCTACACAAATAGGTAGGTCATGGCTACCTGAACGTAGGTTTAATTGTATGCCTATCCCCTGTAGGATTATAACAATTCACATTGCTATCCTGCCACAAAATATGACGTTTTGCACGATGTATTCACACACAATATAAATTGTTTTTAGGTGTTCCAATGGTATTTAAGCCCCATAACGAGACAGTTGATCGACTGTTGATTGATGCTCAGCAAACGATGATGAGCAATTGGGTCGCGATGATTCAGTCGGCATCGAACACATCTGCCCCCTTCAATCAGCATGTGTTCACTAATATTGCAGATGTCTGGCGCGAGACTGTGCAGAGTGGTATCCGCCTGATTACGATGAATGCTGACCCGACTGTGCGCGATGTCGCCGAGAAAATTTACGTCAACCAGTTGAACACGCTCCGCTTCATCGAACTCACATCACAGGTCTGGACGCAGGTCGGGCAAGCCATCGAGCAAGAGGCGAACTGGCAAGCTGTACTCGACCACGAATTAGCCCGCATCCGGCGCGACTGGATACAAAGCACCCGCGACTCTTTACACATCGACGAAGCCTTCCCGGCATTGTGGCAAGCCTTCATCGAAGAGGGATGCGCGCTCAGCATCCTGTGGACAGAAGACCTGAAGCAAGCCCTACTAGACTCGCAACATCGCATCCAACATAAGCTGACCAACGCCGCCGATATGGCGAGCGTACACTGGGATACCTACGCTGAAAACGTGGGACAACTGCTGACGACTCCTGGTCTGGCTGATCTACAAAGTATCCACGACGCACTACAGCACAGTTTCGCGGTCTGGCTAGATATGCTGAAGGCAATGGAAGCCTATCATATCATTTTGATCGACGCGTGGTTACAAGCCTATCACCAGCTCATTGCTGAATTGGGCAATCTAGCACAAGCAGGCGAAGCAGTCGAGGGTATTCGCGATTTTCTCAATCGCTGGGGGGCAACCGCCGACGACACCTTCAAGCAGACTTTCCAGAGCCAACCCTTCGTCAGCGCACAGACACAACTCGTCAACACGATTATGATTTACCGTCGCCGGCAACATCATCTGAACGACGCGCTGATGGAACTCTACGGCTTGCCGACCCGCACCGAGGTTGACGAAGCCCATCGCCGCATTTACGAATTGCGTAAAGAGATGAAAGCCCTCAAACGACAGATGAAAGCTCTGCGCCGCGATTCCGATCGCGCTTGACCATCACTGATATACTGAAGAAGGTTGTAATGTTAAAATTGCCTATCGCTAAAGCACCCGATGATACCAATGCTGAACTACTCTCGATGAGTAACCGCGCGATGCAAGGGGTCCGCACTTTAACCGACACCGATGCTGATGATCTGCGAATTGGCATCACACCGAAGCAAGCCGTCTTTACCAACGATCACGTCACGCTGTATCGCTATGCGCCGGACGTGAGCAAGCGCGTGACAACGCCGGTGCTGATCGTCTATGCGCTGGTCAATCGCCCTTACATGATGGATTTGCAGGAGAATCGCTCGTTGATCCGGCAGTTAATCGCGCAGGGATTAGATGTTTACCTGATCGACTGGGGTTACCCGATGCGGAACGATCGCTGGCTCATGCTGGATGACTACGTCAACGATTATGTTGATAGCTGTGTCGATCATATTTGTGAAACCCATGATCTGGATGCCATCACGCTGATGGGTGTCTGTCAAGGCGGGGTGCTAAGCCTGTGCTATGCCGCACAATACCCCCAACGCATTAGCAATCTCATCACGATGGCGACATCGGTTGATTTTCATGTGGATGAAGGCGTGCTGAACGCGTGGTTACGCTACACACAAACGCATGAGACCGTCGATCTCAACAGCATGGTCGATGCGTTGGGCAACATCCCCGGTGATCTGATGAACTTCGGCTTTTTGATGCTGAAGCCGTTTGAACTGGGATCGCAGAAATATTTAACGCTTCTGGACAGCATCGACGATGACGAATACTCAGCAAATTTCTTGCGTATGGAAAAATGGATTTTCGATAGCCCCGATCAAGCAGGTGAGACGTGGCGACAGTACATCAACGATTTCTATGTACACAATAAGCTAATCAAAGGCACATTAGAGCTTGATGGTGAGATAATTGACCTGAGGCGGATCACCATGCCGGTGCTGAACGTCTATGCCGAGCACGATCATCTCGTGCCACCGGCATCTAGCCGCGCCTTGGACGATTACATCACGAGCGACGACTATACCGAAGCGTCGTTCCCCGTCGGGCATGTGGGCATGTATGTCAGTCGCAAAGTGCAAGACGAACTCCCGCAGTTACTCACACAATGGCTGTGCGAGCGCGCATGACATCGAGCGCATTATTTACGAAACATCGAAAAGGACGGCTTAACTCATGAATTTAGGCATTTTACTCAATCGACATGCTCAGTTTCGTCCCGATCACGAGGCGATCATCTTCGAGGATACGCGCCTGACGTGGTCGCAGTTCAACGTTCGGGTGAACAAACTCGCCCATGCCTTGTTAGCGATGGGCATCCAAAAAGGCGATAAGATCGCAACCGTCTTGCCTAATCATCTCGAAGTTCTCGATATTTATATGGCAGTCGCCAAAATCGGTGTCGTCGTCGTGCCACTCAGCCCGCTCTTGCGCGGGCAAGGTCTGGTACGGCTCATCAACGATAGTGATGCGGTGCTAGTTATCACCGATCATTCCTTCGTCGAGATACTCGACCCGCTCAAGCCTCAGTTGGACGGTGTTGCCGACGAGCGCTATATCTTGATTGACGAGCAAGGCAAAGCAGGCTACCAGTACTATTATGATCTCGTCGCTGATATGAGCGATGAGAACCCCGATAGCCTGCACATCATGCGCGATGACCCGTATAACATCATCTACAGTAGCGGGACGACGGGCTTGCCCAAGGGCATCATGCACGATCATTACATCCGCATGATGTACTGCACGATCTTCGCCAGCAGTTACCGCATCACGCCTGAGAGCGTCATCCTGCACACGGGAGCGTTGATCTTCAACGGCGCGTTCTTAACCTTGATGCCGGCTATCTATCTGGGGGCGACGTACATCTTCACCCAAACATTTGATGCCGAGACTTTGATCGACATCATCGCGCGTGAGCGCGTCACGCATATCAAGATGGTGCCTTCGCAGATTATTGCGATGCTCAACGCGCCCAACTACGACCCCGCGCGCTTAGTATCGCTGGAGATGGTCGGGTCAGTCGGTGCGCCGCTGTTGATGGAACATAAAGAACACCTGATGGCAGATTTGCCGGGTCGCTTCATGGAGTTATACGGCTTGACGGAAGGCTTCGTGACCATCCTCGATAAGCATGATGCCGAGCGCAAGCCAGCGTCAGTCGGCGTACCGCCGCCCTTCTTCGAGATGCGTATTGTCGATGGCGACGGCAACAACCTGCCACCGAACAACATCGGCGAGATTGTCGGGCGCGGCCCGATTATGATGACGGGCTACTACAAACGTCCCGATCTGACCAAAAACGCCATCCGCGATGGCTGGCTCTATAGCGGTGATCTGGGCTATGTCGATGAAGATGGCTTTTTGTATCTGGTCGATCGTAAGAAAGATATGATTATCTCGGGCGGGGTCAACGTTTACCCGCGCGATATCGAAGAAATCGTCGCCAAACACCCCGCCGTCGGTGATGTCGCGGTGTTCGGCTTACCGGATGATAAATGGGGCGAAGCACCGGTCGCGGCTGTGATCCTGCTCGATAAAGGATCAATCACCGCCGATGCCCTGCGCGATTGGGTCAACGAACGGATTGAAGCCCGCTTCCAGAAGATTCGCGATGTACGCTTCATGGACGACTTCCCGCGTAGTGCCGCAGGCAAGACGCTCAAGCGGACGATCAAGCAACAGTTGACCGAAGAACAAACCACCTGATCTGGTTTTTAGGGTGTCGCCCTGTGCGATCGCCTTTAAACAATTCACAAAATAAAGTTTATTGATGGACGAAAGGGCTTAGGCAATATGACAACATTTCGTAAACTGATAGGTTTGATGGCGGCACTCGCCCTGCTGATGACGGGCAGTGTCTTCGCGCAGGATGCGCCCGAAGGCGAGCCAATCGTGTTCGGCTTCGTGGTCGATAACAGTGGTGTGGGGGCGCTCTTCGCTACATCGCAGTTCAAAGGGATGGATATGGCGATAGATGACATCAACGCCGCCGGCGGGCTTCTCGGTCGTCCGGTCGAATACATCTGGGATGACTCCGAGCTAGACCCGACACGCGGCGCGACTATCGCTGAGCGGTTCGTGCTAGAAGACGATGTCGATTTCTTGATCGGCCCGACGAGCAGTGGTGTCGCGCTCGCCGTGACCGAAGTCGCCCGCGAGAACCAAGTGCCAATCGCCTTCCACACGTCGAACAGCATCGCGCTGACGACCACCTCATGGCATCCGTACATGGTACAACTCGTGCCACACACGACCATCGAGGGACGCGCTGTTGCTCAATATGCGGGTGAATTAGGTCTGACAGACTGGGCAACCATCGGGCCGGACTATTCTTTCGGTCGCGATGGCTTCGGCGCATTCGCACCGCGCCTGACAGAAGTCAACGAGTCGGCAGAGATCATCACTGAACAATGGCCAGCACTCAGCGAGCGTGATCTCAACAGCTATCTGACGGCAATCGAACTGCAAGCGCCAGAAGCCATATTCAGCAATCTGTGGGGCGACCAGCTGGTGACCTTCATCAGCCTCGCTGATGAATTCGCACTCTACGAAGAACTCGAATTCTTCGGGCTGATGGATACGGACGTGTTGAAAGCCATGGGCGAAGACATGCCCGAAGGCTTGTACGGCTATGCTCGCGCTCCCTTCTACGCTATCGACACCGAACAGATGGCGAACTTCAACGAACGCTACTTCGAGCGTTACGACGAATATCCGTCGGACTGGGCGATCATGGTTTATGACTCGGTGACGGCACTCGCCGCCGCCGCTGAAGAAGCTGGCACCGTCGAAGGCGAAGCCGTATCCGAAGTGCTGGGCGGGCTGACCTTCCAATCACTCCGGGGCGAGTTAACTATCCGCGAATGTGACCACATGGCGAATGTTGGCGAGTATCTGGGTGTGACGACCTTCAGCGAAGAGTTCAACCTGCCCATCCTCACGGACATTACCTTCGTTCCGGCAGAAGATGTCTGGGATAGTTGCGAAGCCATCGAAGAAATGCGGATGGCAGATGAATAAGCGCTAAGGTATGATGCCTCGCGCAAGTAGTACGGGGACGGTGCGTGCATCGTCCCCGTACCTCGACAAATGACACATGGCTGGTTTTTTGCAAGAGTACACTTAATATTTTGGGTCTTTCGTATCTTGCGTGGTCAAGCTCTTTTTGTCCCCTTTTTGAAAAAAGGGAACGTCAAAAACTTTTGCTTTTTTGAACGCTATGCGTTCAAAATGAACAAGGTCAAGCAACGACAGTTCCTTGTGGGGGTGTGGGGGCAAAGCCCCTGCAACAAAAACCACGCGAAATCCCAAAGAGCCAATATTTTTGCCCTATCTACCGTTACAAGAGAAGACATAGGTCGTTCTATTATGAGTTTCGATATTTTCATCCGCCTCGTGCTGGATGGCATCGCAAATGGCATGATTTTATTCATCATCTCGTCCGGCTTGACGCTGGTCTTCGGGGTGATGAACGTCATCAACTTCGCGCATGGGAGCCTGTACATGCTCGCGGCGTATATCGGTGTCGTGCTGGCAGGTCTCTTTGCCTCCGAACTGGTGGGCTTCGTCGTTGCGCTCGTCGTCGTGCCGGCGTTTGTCGCGTTGCTCGCCTTCTTGCCAGAGTATTTCTTGTTCCGGCGCATCTACGAGAAGGAGCATCTGTTACAACTCCTGCTCACCTACGGGCTGACGCTGGTACTGAGCGACATTGTGCGTATTGTATGGGGCACAGACCTGTATCGCTGGTCGAAGCCGGATGTTCTCAGCGGGCGCTTCACGCTATCGCGCTTTTTTGAAGATCAATTCGGCATCAATTTCACCCTGTTTGACGTGCGCGTGGCGCGCTTCGATATTTTCGTCTTCATTGTCGGGCTGGCGATCGCCATCGGGTTGTGGTACTTGCTCCAGCGCACGCGCTTCGGGCGTATCATCCGCGCGGCGGTCAACAATCCTGAGATGCTCTCGGCACTGGGGGTCAACGTCAAGCTGATCTTCACCGGCGTTTTCATGCTGGGCGCGGCATTAGCCGGTCTCGGTGGTGTGCTGGATGCGGTGCGTAATCGCTCGGTCGTGCTGGGCATGGATGCGAAGATGATTATCCTCGCCTTCGCGATCGTGGTCATCGGCGGGCTTGGGAGCATCCCGGGCGCGCTCATCGGGTCGATGATTGTCGCTATCATTCTCGCCTTCGGCATCGTCTTGCCGGATCTCACGCCGGAACCCTTCAGCACTGTTCTGAGTGCCATCCCCGATCAAGCGCTACCGTTTCTCGTGATGGCCGTCATCCTGATCGTGCGTCCGTGGGGTCTGCTGGGTAAATCTGAAACGAAGCGGTTATAGGATCAAACACTATGCAACAAACACATGTGAACAACAGATTCAGCAACATTACGAGCTTGCCGCAGTGGTTGTGGCTCGTCGTTTATCTCGGTGGCGCGGCATTGCTGTTCGTGATCTTATCCGATTTCCAGAAGACCATCGTCAGCGAGATGTTGATTATCGGTCTCTTCGCGCTCAGTCTCAATCTCATCATGGGCTATGGCGGGATGGTGCATTTCGGTCATGCCGCGTTCTACGGTCTGGGTGGCTATACCGTCGCCGTCACCATGCAAGAATTAGGCTTTAGCTTCTACTTCGCGTTCATCCTCGCTCCCTTTGTCGCGGCGCTGGGCGCGTTGATTATTGGCTGGTTTTGTGTACGGCGGGTGCGTCTATATTTCGCCATTTTGACGCTGGCGTTCGGTCAATTGGTCTACACGATCGCTTTCAATGCGCGTGGTTTGACCGGTGGCGATGACGGCATCACCGGTTTAGAGATGCCGGCCCTGCTCGATACACCGGGCAATTACTACATCTTCACGGTGATCGTCTTCTTACTGTGCTACATCGCCCTGCGGATGATCGTGCGCTCGCCCTTCGTCTTAATCTTGAAAGCCACGCGCGAAAACCCGGAACGGGCGCAGTTCATCGGCGTGAATGTCAAGCGGCATCAGCTGATTGCATTCGTGCTGGGCGGCTTCTTCGCCGGCATTGCGGGCGGGCTACTGGTGGGCGAGCAACACTTCGTCGGCGTAGAGATGATGTTCTGGACGACATCCGCCGTGCCGATTCTGGCGAGTTTGCTGGGCGGCATGTATACCTTGTCGGGGCCGGCGGTTGGCGCGGCGATTCTGGTCTTTCTTGAGTTGACGCTCAACCCCTTCTTGCAGAACGTGTTCAACGCTATTTCTAACAATGTCAGCAGTGCGATTGTAGCATCAGGTGGCACAGCCCCAGAATGGCTGGCGAATCTCGCGAATGCACAACTCTGGCAATTTGTGCTGGGGATCATCACGATCACGATCGTTCTCACCGCGCCGACGGGCTTAGTCGGGCTGGCACAAAAACAATTAGGCATTGATGAAGGTGACGTATGAGTGTATTGGTACTAGACAATGTGAGTAAATCCTTCGGCGGTTTGCAGGCGACCAATAAGGTCAGCTTGACGGTCGATGAAGGCGAGTTGGTGAGCATCATCGGACCAAATGGCGCGGGTAAGACGACGCTCTTCAACCAGATTTCAGGCTATATCCTGCCTGATTCGGGCACGATCCAGTTTCAAGGGATCAACATCACCGGCGCGCCCCCGCATGAGCTGGTGCACGTCGGTATCGGGCGCGCTTTCCAACGCTCGAACATCTTCGCCCGCCTGACAACTTACGAAAATATTCAGGCGGCGGTCATCAGCGCCAACACCCATGAACTCAACTTCTGGCAACAACGCCTGCGCCGTGCCCATGTCGATCAACGCACGCATGAGATTCTGCGTATCATCCAGCTGGATGACAAACGCGCCGGACGCAAAGCCGGCACGCTGGCATTGGGCGACCAGAAGCGGTTGGAAATCGGTCTTGCGCTGGCGCTGAATCCGAAGTTACTGCTCCTCGATGAACCGACGGCGGGGATGTCGCCACAGGAGACCGAAGATACCGTCGCGCTCATCAACGACATCACGCGCCAATTCAACATGAGTCTGCTCTTCACCGAACATGATATGGATGTTGTCTTCAACATTTCACAGCGGATCTACGTGCTTGCGATGGGTCAAGTGATCGCTGAGGGCGCACCGCAGGCAATCGCCGATAATCCGCGCGTACAACAGGTGTATCTGGGCACAGAAGCCGAACTCGAATTTTAAAGGCAAAGGACAACGCGACATGCTACTTGACGTAAATGATATTGAAACCTTCTACGGCTTAAGCCACATCCTCTTCGGCGTGTCGATACAGGTGACGGAAGGGGAATGCGTGTGCCTGATGGGGCGCAACGGCGCGGGTAAGACGACGACGTTACGCAGTATTATGGGCACGACACCGCCGAAAAAGGGCGAGATTCACCTCAGAGGGCAGGCGATTCACGGTAAGAGCGCTAGCGACATCGCACATCTCGGCATCGGGCTTGTGCCTGAAGAACGCGCGATCTTCGCCGATTTGACCGTGTGGGAGAATCTGGACGTTGCGCGCAAAGCCGGCACTAATGGCAAGACCGACTGGACGCTCGAGCGCGTCTACGATTTCTTCCCGCGCCTAGCCGAACGCCGCGACCAGATGGGCGGCACGTTGAGCGGAGGCGAACAACAAATGTTGACCATCGCGCGCACGCTGATGGGCAACCCCGACCTACTCCTGCTGGACGAACCCTCGGAAGGTCTCGCGCCCTTGATCGTGCAGACGATCGGCAAGCTGATCAAAGAGATTCGCGATGATGGCATGACCATCCTGCTCGCCGAGCAGAACACGTACTTCGCGCTGGCATTGTCCGATCGCGTCTACATCATCGACGACGGACGCATCCAATTCACCGGCACAGCCGATGACGTGCGCGCTAACCCTGATGTGATCCGTGAGTATCTCGCCGTTCACGATTAGGGGCGTATTGCGTCCACAAGGCGGATGTGGATTTAACTACCTTGTGGACATTGACTGTTGCCGTCGATTGAAATGTGGGCATCTGATTGCGTCCTGTCATCTATGGTGTATGCGTCCGTTAATCGCCGCTTGCCGGTGCCGGTGCATCCAGCATATCGCTTTCCATGCGTTCTAACGCGGGTACAATCCAAACCCAGATCAAGGACGGAACCAGCGCAACAACAGCTGTCCCCCACACGATCCAGCCGATATTCTCGACTCCTACCGTATCAACCAACCACCCGTGGATCAATTGGCTGACGACCGTCCCGGCGTAGAAGCCGATCATATCAATCGAGAACATACGCCCTAGCTTACTATCGGGCGCGCTCTTTTGGATGACGACGTTGCTATACGTCCAGTTGATCGACCCGCCCATCGAGCGCGAGAAAATCGCAAGGCTGACGACCGCCAGCGATGTCGCCACGCCGAGAATACCCCACCCCAGCATGATGAACGCGAAGCCGACGATAATCAGGCGGCGCAGACGTTTGACCGTGTTATCGTTGAATAGATTGGTGAGGATCGGCCCCGCAATCGCCCCAACGCCGAATAAGCTCCAGAGGATTGCCAGCGATAGTTCACCATTGGTGCCGATGACGAAGATTTGCGTCGCGTAGATCGTCATCAAGGTGTCGATGTTGCCCAGACTTTGCCCGAATTTGACGAAGATGCCGGCGGCAACCTGTGGCGACTTCCGCAGGTAGCGCAAGCCTTCGATAAAAGACGTGTCCTCGTCATCCGCGCTCGGTTCAATGCCGATGGCTTTCGCCAGCTTGCGCCCGCGTTGTGGGTCATAATCCACCCACATGATAAGCCCCCCCGCCACAACAAAGGTGATCGCATCCATGATGAGCGCGGCACGAATGCCGAAGACATACGCGAAAACACCGCCGAGAATCGCGCCCAAGGCCAGCATCACCGACCATGTGACGCTCATCAGGGTGTTGCTCTCGACAATATCGTCGGATTGTACCAGCGCCGGAATGATCGCCGCTTGCCCTGGCTCGAAAATGCTGGAGAGTGTGAACTGGATGATGGTCACCAGATAGATCAACCACAGCATATCAGGCCCATCAGCCAGCAAGAAGAACGGCACGACGGCCGCCCGCAGGAGATTACTCCACACCAACAGATTACGCCGATTGAAGCGGTCGAGCAATACGCCGGCGAAGGGCGCGGCAATCAAGGGTGGCAGGGTGCGAAACACCAGAAAGAGGCCGATTGCCACGCCTGAGCCATCGCTATACAACGCGACCAGCCCCAGCAAAGCGACGGTGTTGAACCAATCACCGGTCAGGCTAATCACCTGGGCAATCCATAACTTGGCATACTGTGGATTGCGACGTAACAAATGATAATATTCCAGCATAAGTGCTCCGTTCTCGTTGTGCGGTGTTCGGTTATCTTAATCGAGATGCCAGCAGACCAACAATAGACATTCCAGCAATATCTACGTTGACATTCGTAAGGGGCATCAGTACGATGCAACGCGTTTTGCCTGTCTAAATAACAGTTGAAGGACTCTGTGTATGTCGTTATTGCCCCTGCTCTATGTCGGTATCGGTGGTTTTCTCGGGGCGACCGTGCGCTATCTGTTATCGACGTGGTTGCATCAACACATGGCAGACCTGCCGCTAGGGACAGCCCTCGTCAACGTGACGGGGTCGTTTGTGCTGGCGATCGTCCTAGTCTGGGCACAGCGCGACATCAACCCACTGCCCGATCACGCTAAGCTCTTGCTAGGCACGGGCTTTCTCGGGTCATATACCACATTCTCGACCTTTGCTAATGAGAGCATCCGCCTCTTACAAGCGAATTGGCGCGCAGGTGTGGGATATGTTGTCGCGACGAACGGTCTCTGTTTGCTGGGGGTGGTGCTGGGGTTGTGGGTTGCCGCTTATCTATGGTCGAGTTGAGGAGGACATATGTCGGAGTGGTTGAAGGTAGTCTTGCTGGGGATTGTCGAAGGGGTGACCGAGTTCTTGCCAATTTCATCGACCGGACACCTCATCATCGCGTCCGAGTTTTTAGCCCTGCGCGATAGCTTAGATGGCACGTTCGAGATTTTCATTCAGATCGGAGCTGTGGTCGCCGTCTTTGCCTATTATCGGGCAGCGCTATGGCAACAGGCACGCTTGCTAGTTACCCCACCCCAGCCTGAAGACCGCGCCAGCGCCTTACAATTGTGGCTGGGGGTGTTCGTGGCATTTATACCGGCGGCAATCATCGGTTTGGTGCTGGACGACTGGCTCGAAGCGCGTTTGTTCAATCCGGTCGCTGTCGCCATCGCGCTGATTGTCGGCGGCGTGATGTTCTTGATTGTCGAACGCTGGTTACAATCGACGCGCCTCGATGAACAGGTGACCAGCGTCAACGATCATCCCTTGACGATGCGTCAGGCTTTCATCGTCGGTTTGTGGCAATGTCTAGCGCTGATACCGGGCATGTCGCGCTCGGGTATGTCGATCATCGGCGGGATGCTGGCGGGTTTAGATCGCCATCGCGCAACTGATTTTTCTTTCTATCTCGCCTTGCCAACGCTGGGGGCGGCGACGCTCTACACCCTCGCCCGCGATTTTGACCAACTGAACAACGCCGATCTGAGCTTTTTGTTGCTGGGGGCGGCGATCTCTGCCGTTGTCGCATGGCTATCGATTGATTGGCTCTTGCGCTATGTCGCCAGCAATAATTTCGTCCCCTTCGGCATCTATCGGATTATCCTCGGCGCTGTTATCCTGTGGTTATTCTTGTTCTAATGTGATATGTGATTGCGGGGATTGGTCAAAGTGGCGTATACTACATACACACAACGGCTCAATTCAATCGAAGATCGTATTTATGCCAACCAAAATCTTAATTATCGATGATTCCGATGACTTGCGCGAAGACGTGGTCGAGATGTTGCAGTTAGAGAACTACGAAGTCGTGAGTGCCGCGGATGGTGACACTGGTATCGAGCTTGCGAAGAGCTTTCGTCCGGATCTCATCCTGTGCGACATCATGATGCCCGGCACCAACGGCTTCGAAGTGTTAAAAGCAATCCGTGCCGACGCAAAGACAGCGGTTATCCCGTTCATCTTCCTCACAGCCAAAGTCGAGCGACTCAGCATGCGGCAGGGGATGGTACTCGGCGCAGATGATTACATCACCAAGCCCTACAAAGTCGATGAATTGCTGAAGAGCATCGACACACAATTGAAGAAACGCGCCGACCTGAACGAAGCGGCGAATAAGCATCTAGACGAATTGCGCCACAGCATTTCGATGGCGTTGCCGCACGAACTACGCACCCCCCTGAACACGATCATGGGCTTCTCAGAGATGCTCCAGAGTGAATCGCAACATCTGAAACCCGATCAAATCTATGACTGGGCAACGCAAATCAACACTGCGGCTTATCGCATCTATCATATCTTTGAGAATTACATCGCCTACAGCCGCGTGCAGATCATGCTCCACAGCGACGAGGACACACGTCCAGATTCCGCACTAGAAGAGTGGGACTTCAACGCGCAGGCAAAGGTGATGCAAATCGCCCAGAAGCACGAGCGTTTCGCGGATTTGCAGGCACAGATTGACCCCGTGCCCGACCTACACATCCGCGCGGAAGATGCCGAACGTCTGGTGCAAGAATTGGTCGATAACGCTTTCAAGTTCTCGCAGGCGGGCGACAGCGTAGAGGTCTACGGGCAAGCGACATCTGATATGGTCTATACTTTGAGCGTGCGCGATGCTGGGAGCGGTTTAACGCGCGAACAGTTCGATCAAGCAGGCGCGTACCTACAGTACGATCGCCATCTGGTCGAACAGCAGGGCATGGGCTTCGGGTTGGCGATTGTCAAAGGCTTGCTGGCATTATACGACTACGACTGCGACGTGGACGGCACGCCCGACGAGGGCACTTGTATCTCAATCCACATGATACGCGGTTAGGTTTTTTGCCGCTTTAACAATTATTTCGTATAATAGAAGTGCTTATTCGGAATCGGGCTTAATCGCACAGCCGGAGGATACATATTACATGCTAAATACCAACCATCGCTGGCTTACTCTCAGTCTGCTGAGCGTTTTACTGATCACAACCGGCTGTTTTCGCTCGGTCGGGGACGAATCCCTCATCACGGCTGTTTCTGAGCGCGTGACCGATACCGCCACACCAACGAGTAGCAATACGCCCCTGCCGACCAACACCGCGACACCGGTCGATGCGGTGGCACTCGCGTTCGATCGCCCGACAGAGACGGCAACCGACACCCCAACTGCCACGGCGACGGATACCGCAACATCGACGATTGCCACGACTGTAATCTCCAGCGCAACCAATACACCTCTATCAGTCGCACAAGCGGCGACATCCACGCCAGATGACTTCCAGTTGACGGCGACCGAACTAGTACGCACAGCGACCGAAGGCGCAGGTATCCCGCTGACACAAACGGCGGCGTTCTTACAAGGGCCTTCGAGCACGCCGACCAACACCGCGACCGCGACATTTAACCCCTTCGTGCCATCGAATACGCCGGCTGTAAACACCGGCGCTGGTGGTAGCGGCGGCGGTAACGTCGTGCCGACGGGGCAAGACTGTGTACACGAAGTGCGCCGTGGCGAACGCCTGTACTTGCTCAGTCGTTATTATGGCATCGGTGTGAGCCAGATCATCGCGCGTAACAACATCGTCACGCCCGATATTATCTCGGTCGGGCAACGGCTCGTGATCCCCGGTTGTGGCACGCTCAACCGCTTGCCACCGGCGACATCGACCCCGCGCCCCGGCGTGACCAACGTGCCCGGCATCCCCAACCCGCAACCGATCAACTGTGGCACGCAGTACATGATTCAGGATAATGACACGCTTTATAGCATCGCGGTAACCTGCGGCGTGACCGTCGCTGAGTTGCAGACGGTGAACCGCATCGTCAACCCGAACTTGATCTTCGTCGGCGACACCTTAATTATCCCGAACTAGAATCGTGATCACACAACCACAACACACAGGGGCGATGACCACATCGCCTCTTTTATATTCATCAGCGCGTGAGATAGGCAACCCCATGACTAAGATGAACGAAGACATCATCAGCACTGACCAGATTTACGACGGGCATATCCTTCAGTTGAACGTTCATCAAGTGCGCCTGCCCGATGGCACCCGTGCCCAGCGTGAAGTCTTGCATCATCCCGGCGCAGTGGCGATGGTCGCGCTCGATGACACGCAAAATGTCGTGCTGGTCAAGCAGTTTCGCAGTGGCTCGCGCCAGATCACGCTCGAAATCCCGGCAGGCTTGCTGGAACCCGACGAAAACCCGCCGGACGCGATCGTCCGTGAGATGCGCGAAGAAACCGGATACCGCCCGCAAACGGTGACGGCGATCGGTGGCGTGTATCCCGTGCCGGGCATCAGCGATGAGTACATTCACCTGTTTTACGGGCGCGACTTAGTGCATGACCCGCTCGCCCAGGATGCTGAGGAGTTCATCGAAGTCGTGCGTCTCCCGATCGAAACGGCGCTGGCGATGATCGATCGCGGCGAGATCAACGAAGGCAAGACGACCATCGCGCTCTTACGCCTTGCCCGTCGCCTCGGCATCTGACACGCCCTTGTGATCGCTTTATTCTCCGTGATATAATTGTCGATCGTTCATTCAAGACTTGTCAAAAATGAGATGCGCCCTGTGCGTGTTTGAGGAAGGTAAAATCTCGTGAATGAGTTGATTCAATCACTACAAGCTCCCGTGGCAGATCGCCCGACTGTCGAAGTCGGCGATACAATTCGTCTGTACATCAAGATTATCGAGAGTGGTAAAGAACGGACGCAACCCTTTGAAGGGGTCGTGATCCGCGCGCGCAAGGGCGGCAACAACGCGAATTTCACCGTTCGCCGGATTGCATCGCACGGTGTCGGGGTTGAGCGCACGTTCTTGACCAACAGCCCGCGCATTGATCGCATTGAGATCAAACGCCGGGCCAAAGTGCGCCGCGCACAGCTTTATTACCTGCGTAATCGTCGCGGGAAAGCGGCTCGCCTGAAGGAACGTCGCCGGAAGTAAGCGGTGGGGGCTATCATGCACAAACCGCTGATCGGAATCTCAGCCTATGATTACGTCCGCCCCGGAGTGGGCTGGCGTTACGATATTTGTTATGCGCGCAATGCCGTCGCGATCGAAACTGCCGGCGGTTTGCCCGTTCTCATCCCGTCACGCGTCAGCGCGGATGTCCTGCGTGGCATCTACGAACGCCTTGACGCGGTTCTATTACCCGGTGGCGGCGACATCAACCCCGACAATTATCAAGATCGACCGCGCACGGAACTCAAACACGTCGATGATACGCGCGATACGATGGAACTGAATCTGACGCGCTGGGCGGCTGCTGATGATCTGCCGGTGCTGGGGATTTGTCGCGGTATTCAGGTGATGAACGTCGCCCTCGGCGGGTCGCTCACACAGGACATCCCGTCGATGCTGACGACCGATTACCGCCATAACATCGAACACGGGCAAGAACCGCGCAACTTGATTCTGCATGATGTGACGGTCAAAACTGATACGCGTCTGCGGAGCATCTTAGGCGAGGAAAGCGTACAGGTGAACAGCATTCACCATCAGGCGATCAAGGATCTCGCGCCGGATTTGATCGACGTAGCCTATGCGCCCGATGGCATCATCGAAGGGGTCGAACTGCCTGACCGTCATTTCTTCATGGCGGTGCAATGGCATCCAGAAGACCTGACCGACGATGACGAACGGATGCGGAATCTGTTCAAAGCCTTCGTTGATGCCGCCAGCCAGCGCATCAAGGCTTGACGACCGTCCCTCACGACTCGAGGCGCACCGCGTTATTGCCGCGTGTCGAGCCATCTTCTGCTTCAAACGGGAGGACGCGGCGCGTGCCTTCTGGCGGGCTGAGGGGCAACTGTACGTAGAATGTCGCCCCCGGCAATTCTTCCATGCTGTGGCCGGGGCTGTCAGCACGTAAGCTCCCGCCATGCCCCTCGATAATGCCCTTGGCAATCGTCAAACCGAGACCGGGACCCGCCCCCATGAACTTATAAATGCCGGTCGAGTGCAGTTGTGTATCGAACCCACGATAGAACTTGTTGAAGATATAGTCGATGTCTTTCTGGGCGATGCCGACCCCCGTATCCTTGATCTTGAACAACACATGATCGTATTCGCTGTTGTTGTTGGCGGGCACATACGCCGCCGAGATCATAATCATGCCGCCATCCGGCGTGAACTTGATCGAGTTCAGGACAATATTGCGGATAGCCTGCGTCATTCGTTGTAAATCGGCATCGACGCGCGGCAGGTCTTTATCGACCGTCGCCTCAAGCGAGATATTGCGCTGACTCGCCGGATCACGCAGGGGTTCTAAAGCCATCTTGACGATTGTCTCCGGCGTAGTCTGCACGAAGCGTAAATCCATCGCATTCACATCAATCTGGCTCACATCCAGCATTGCCGAGATCAATTCTTCCATCCGCTCAGTCGAACGCCGCAAGCTCTTGACCATTTTCGAGGTCTGCTCCTCTCTGAGCGCGCCGGCATCGTTCAGGCTGTCGATAATATCGGTGTACCCGCGAATCTGTGCGAGGGGTGTACGTAACTCGTGGCTGGCGATAGTGATGAAATCGGTCTTGATCGTATCGAGTTTCTCAAGTTCTTGCTTGGCATTTTCCAGCCGTTTGTTGAGGACGCGCATGCTATCGTTGAGGTGCTGTAAATCGTCGATCAAGCGCGCACTGCGGAGCGCCGTGCCCACCTGTTGCGCGATGACCGTCAGTAATTCAGCATCGGCTTTATCGTGGGGCGTATCTTTGAGTTTACGTCCAGCCGCCAACAACCCGATCAAGCGCCCTTCGGCAATCACAGGCACGTAGACACTCAAGCCTAGCGCACGGAAGAACTCGCGCTCTTGTTCATCCGCCATACGAAAAATCGACCCGTACTCAATATCGAATTGTCCAATGGGGACTTTCTGTACCGCCAGCGTCGTATAGATGGGGCTATCTTGGCTCAAATATCCAGTGGCTGAGGGGCTGGTGAGGGTTGCGCCACGCTCAAGCACGATGAGTTCGACAGCGTTTTGCACGCGGAAGCTATTGTTGAGCAAGATCAACGCCGATTTTTGCACGGTCAGGATTTTGTTGAGCGTCTCAGTCGTCGCGTTGACGACTTCTTCGAGGCTCGCCGCCCGTGCCACCCGCTGGCTGTACACAGCTGAAGCCATCGCGAGGCTGGGGCGCGTTTGTAGGGATAGCCGCCGGAAGATGAACTCGATCAGTTGGCGTGCGGGGACGGTGATCGCGGCAACTGCCAGCGCAATCCCCGCAATAATCAAGACGATCATCGTGCGATCGAGCGCGAGCGCGTCCAAGAAGTCGAAGCGGTTCAAGAAGTACACCGTCACGAAGAATAAGGCCCACGATGCCGCCATCACCGCGACGATACGCGCTGTAATCAACAGCACATCGCGCACATCCACCAGACGATGCATGTAGAGCGCGTAGGCACTCATCGCCACCAGCCCAATCGCCACCAGATTGCCGCCCAGCATGATGAAGGTCTCGTTGCTGGCGATCAGGGTATTGCCGGCGATCATCACGATTGTCGTTAGCATCCAGAACGCATGGCGGTTGGCGAGTTCGGGCATGGTGGCGTTATAAAAGCGCTGGAAAGCCTGATTCAGCAGATAGGCGCTGGCGACAAGGCCCCCGCTCACCCCAACCAGCGTTGGCAACCATGACACAGCAGTCAGCCAGCGGAACCAACCAGTGAACGGCACCGTTGTGACCAGCGCCGTCACGATGAACACCACCGCCCACACACCAATCAGACCGCCGCCGACGCGCAAGGCTTGCTGACGCTGGTCATCGCTTTCCAGCATATCGTAAAGCACGACACTGCCGAAAGCCGCGTGAACGGCAATCAAGCTCAGCCATACGAGTACAGCGCGGTTGAGAGTAGCGCTTAACTGCCACGATGGAGGCAACCACTGCACCGCAAAGCTGAGTATGACCGCCCCCCCCAGTCCCATCAACCAGCGCGCCCGCATAGCCTCACGGCGATTGCGCCACGCGAGGTATAGGATAGCCGCGGTGAGCAGAATATAGAGTAGAACGAGAAAATTCAGCAATAATGTCATGCGTCTTCTTATCCAGCATTACTTGAGAATATAATGTGTACCCTTTTTCGACCCGACTTTGATCAGGATACCTTTTTCGACCATATCGACGAGATCAAGGCGCAAGGTTTCCGCCGAGACTCCTTCACACAAGTTGCGATATTCGCGATTGGTGATTGATCCCTGCTCGCGAATGTATTGCAGGGCTTTCGCCTGCCGATGATTGGTATTACGCATCCACTCCGGCGGTTTGGGCTTCTCGCGCTCGTTGAAGAGCGTCACCGCAAAGCTATACGGACGCGCATCGAAGTTCGGCGGTTGATGACCGGCTTGCTCCATGACTTCGATCATACGATCAATCCCTAAGCCTAGTTCTTCAATGTAGCCCCACTGGAACAAGCCACTGACAATGCGCGGATTGCGGCTGAAGTGTTCGTCTTTGATATTTTCGATCGTGATGAAGCCCGGCAAGCCCCCCGGCGAGATCACTTCGAGCCGATCGGAATACATCCGCAGTTCGATGCGTCGTCCGCGCAGGCGATAATCGCGGTGGCAGATAGCGTTCACAATTGCCTCGCGCACGGCAAATTGGGGATACTCGGTGCGTTCTTCGCGCTCTAAGCCTTTGACGACGGCGCTCACCGCCATCTCGCTCCAGATCAAGTTCCACGATTGCTCGATCAAACGCGGGAGCGGGCCTGTCAGTTCTTCGCGGCGCGTGTAACCGGCTAGCCCACTCTCGCCGCGGGGGGTAGTGCCGACGAACTTGGCGAACACGACGCTGCTCTGCGGTAGCCATTGCTGGGGATACTCGGTGAAGAGCAAGATACCGGTCACAGTCGGCTTGCCATCGTCGGTAATCGCGCCGATTTCCTGTAGCAGATCATCGACCTTACCGCTGAACGGTCGCTTGTTGCGCTCGGCACGCTTCTCCAGATACTCGTCGATCATGTCCGAGTTGAAGTCATCGCGGCTGGTGCCGGCGACCATCTCGGCTTCAAAATCACCCGTACTCTTGGCGCTGGCGAGACGTAGAATCTCTTGCCCGCCTAAGGGACGATTGCTCGCCCCACTGCGAATCAACACGCGCCCGTCAGATAGCGCGTGTAGTTCAATACTGCGCGGGACACGCACCGCATACACCGTGAAGCTATCATCCAGCTCGTCTTCTTGCTCGGCAGGTGTATCATCGTCGGCGGTCGCGTCTGCCGCGGCATCATCGGCATCGTCGGTATCTGGTTCTGTGTCCGCGGTCGGCTCGTCAGCGTCGGGATCATCATCCGCAAATAAGTTCGCTGTTTTCGTGGCAGTCTCATTATCTGGTTCTGTGTCTGCTTCAGCATCCGTCGCGCTCGCTACAGGGACTCCAGCTTCATCGCCCTCGACGAGATGCCCATTTTGCAAGCTCAGGCGCACTTCTTCCCAGCGATTGACGACCACCGGCGGATTATAGAGATCGTCGGCTTCTTTCATCGCTTTGTCGACATCATCGCCGTTGACACCGGCAGACGTTTGGTCACCGTCAGCAGTTAACCCGATGATAATCGTTCCGCCCTCGGTGTTGGCGAAGGCGACGAGCGTCTCTGCAATTGTCTGCGGGTCGGGCGTTTCCAAAAATGCGATGCGCGGACCCTGTCCTTCTTTAATCAGATTGAGATTAATCATCATTGACGTTTCGCTAAGTTCGACCCCATATTGGGACAAAATTGTAACATATTTTGAGATCGTCTGTACATTTGCTCAATTCGATTGGGTATCATATCATTATTTTAACAACAATATCGGATTATGGGGTAATTTCCTATCACAATTTCCCAACTTATCCCAAATTGGACAAGATAGACGATGTTTCACTTTCGCACATTATTAAATCTCACCGGCGATCATCTGCACACGCTGCCCTTAGTGGTGCTGTACCTGACTGATGGCTGTAACAGTCGCTGTCGTACCTGCGACATCTGGCAGAATCCACGCCGTAACATGCCGCTGGCACTAGTCGATCAGATTGTCAGCGAGTGTGACGCGCTCGGCGTGCGCTGGGTGCTATTGAGCGGCGGCGAAGCGATGCAACACCCACACTGGCCGCACATCGCCCGCCAATTTCGCGCGCGCGGCATCCACGTCATGTTGCTGACCAACGGCTTGAACTTACGCAAGCAAGCCGAGGAGGTGCGTGCGAGCGTCGATGAAGTTATTGTGAGCCTCGACGCGGGCCATGCCGCCAGCTATCATCACATTCGCGGGGTCGATGCTTTTGATCTGGTGCTAGCGGGCATTGCAGAAGTACGCCGTGCCGGTCTGCCGGTCACAACCCGCACGACAATCCAGCGCGATAACTTCCGCGAGATGCCGCAGATCATTGATGTCGCGCTCGCGCATGATGTCAACACGATCAGCTTTCTCGCCGTCGATGTCAGCAACCCGGTTGCCTTCGGCAATCGCACGGGTGATAGCGCCGATGATGCGCTCTCGCTGGCAGACGTTGAGGCATTAGACGCGCTGATTGACACGCTGGCAACCCAGCACGCGGATGCCTTCGCACAGGGGCGCATTGCCGAGTCACCGGCGAAGCTCAAGCGGATTCTCGTGCGACACTTTCAGTCGATGCACGGCACTGCCGAGCCAATCGCGCCGCCCTGCAACGCGCCACACTTCAGCACGGTGATCGAAGTCGATGGACGACTGCGCCCGTGTTACTTTTTGCCAACTTATGGACGCTTACGACCGAATGGTGAATCGCTGTCACAGGCGATTAACTGGCAGGCGGCGCAGGATTTACGACGCGCCTACCGCACCGGACAGCGTCAGGAATGCACACAATGTGTGTGTCCCCTGCATAAGGGCGCACGCCAGTTGCTAGGGATATGACGCAATCATCATGTGGGGATATATTTTAGCCGGTCTGTTCATCGCGTGCATCGTCATGACGATGCGTGCGTTTCTGGTCGTCATCGGCGCGTATAAAGACCCGATTTTATCCAGCTTCGAGCATTATGGCGAAGAGCGTATCTTCAGCCCGCTCTATAGCCTGCTCGGTTGGATGGCGCTCAGCGTATACCTGAGCCTGTATTTTCTGGTGGCGCCCGGGCTGGCGTTCGGCATTGGGGTTGTGTTTGTCCTGCCGATTATCTCACTGCGCGATTACATCACCGAAGGCTTGCAACGCTATCGCTGGACGATGTGGATGTTTCCACGCTGGTATGCCGATCTCGCCCAGCGCACCGACCGCGAAGAACGCCGTCGCATCGCCTATCTGTGGTTACGCTTGCCCCTGCGAACGCGCCTGCTGTACAACACGCAGACGGTCTTCTTTCGGCATTGGGTCGATCAAGTCTTGCTGACGATCGCCTGATGCGCTGGTTTCGTCGTTGGTTCCGTCGTCCGCTCCGCACGTTGCCGAGCCAGACCGCCTATGCGCTCTGGGCACAGTCCTATCCCGCACAAGCCCACAACCGCCTGATGCAAATCGAACAAGAGGCGATGCTCGCCCGCCTGCCGGATGTACGCGGTCGCGTCGTGCTTGATCTCGCCTGTGGCACCGGACGTTATGGCATCCTCGCCCGCACACGCGGCGCGGCACAGGTCATCGGGTGCGATAACAGCTTGCCGATGCTACGCCACGCCGACATCGATCAGACCGCCCTCGCGCCCCTCACCCACCTGCCACTCGCGAGCGGTACGATCGACCTTGTGTTGTGCGGCCTCGCCTTCGGGCATATCGCTAGCATTCGCCCGGCCCTTGCCGAGATACGCCGTGTTCTTGCGCCGGACGGTATCGCGCTCATCAGCGACTTGCACCCGTTTCAGGCGTTAAGTGGGGCCGAGCGCACATTTATCGCTGAGGATGGTACGGCTTATGCTGTTGAGCATCATATCCACCTCATCAGCGATTATATCACCGCCGCCCACACCGTCGGTTTGACCATCACTGACCTTGCCGAACCGCGCCACGAGACATATCCGGTCGTGTTGATTTTGTGCTTACAGCCGGCTTGAGCTTGACGAAATCGCTCAGCCCTTGATGTTCGAGCGTGTGGGGTATACATTACCCGCCATTACTCAGCCGATTCATCAGGACATAATTGCATGGAACAGCCAGCGAAACAACTCACCTACCTCATCACCGGCGGCGCGGGCTTCATCGGCTCGCATCTGTCGGATTTACTGATCGCACAGGGGCATAAAGTCAACGTGATCGATAATCTATCGACCGGACGGATCGAGAATATCCAGCACCTGCGCGATCATCCTGATTTCGCCTTCGCCCGCACCGATATTAACGATGCCATCGTGCTCGATCGTCTTGCCTCGCAATCGGATGTCATCGTGCATCTCGCGGCGGCGGTCGGGGTTAAGCTAGTCGTTGAGCGCCCCGTTCACACGATCGAGACCAACATCATGGGTACTGAAGCTGTCCTCAAAGCCGGTTTGCGTTACAATCGGCGCGTGTTGATTGCCAGCACATCAGAAGTCTACGGCAAAGGCGCGAAACTACCCTTTGCTGAAGAAGACGACGTGCTACTAGGCGCGACCAGCAAGAGTCGCTGGGGCTATGCCGCCAGCAAAATGGTCGATGAATTTCTGGCGCTGGCATATCAGCGCGAGTTCGGCTTAGAGGTCGTGCCCTTTCGCCTGTTCAACACGGTTGGGCCGCGCCAGACGGGACATTACGGGATGGTCATCCCGCGCTTCGTGCGCCAAGCTCTGAGCAACGAGCCGATCACGGTCTACGGCGATGGTCAGCAAAGCCGCTGTTTTTGCGACGCTCGCGACGTGGTACAAGCCTTGGTGGGCTTAGCAACGCATCCCGCGGCACAAGGGCAATTGTTCAATATCGGCGCAACACAGGAGACGACCATCCTCGAACTTGCAGAGCGCATCCGTGATATGACTGATAGCCCCTCTACGATCGAGATGATTCCGTATAGCGAAGCCTATGCGCCGGGCTTTGAGGATATGCGGCGGCGTGTGCCCAGCATCGATCGCATTCACGATCTGATCGGCTGGCAACCGACGCGCTCGCTCGATGATATTTTGAGCAGTGTGATCGACCACGAACAGCAACGACTCTATCCGTGAGCGCGGGATGCCCGTTAATTGAAGTAGGTGTTGGAGATTTGGTAAATCTCGACCGCGCCCTTGCGTCCCTTGACGGCAACATCGCCGCGTGAGCGCCCAAAGACGAAATCTTGCGTACTCTCGAAAACCATTGCCGAGACCAGAATCTGCCCGTCATCCGCCAGGCCCTGCAAGCGTGCTGCCACGTTGACGGTATCACCCACCGCCGTGAAGTCCATCAAGTTCTCTGAGCCGACGTTGCCGACCACCGCCATACCGGTGTGAATGCCGAAGTTGATCTTCATGCGGTGGGCTTCTGGCAATTTCTGGTTGAACCAGTATAGTTCATCCTGAATGTGGAGCGCGGTCTTCACGGCGCGGGCAATGTGGTCATCCTGGAGAACGGGCGTGTTGTAGAGCGCCATCAAGCCATCGCCCAAAAACTTATCAATTGTGCCGCCGTATTGTAGGACGATCTTCACAGTGAAGGTATGATACGAATTGAGCAATTGCAACAGTAATTCGGGCTGGGTATGCTCCGAAAGCGAGGTGAAGCCTTCTAAATCGGCGAAGAGGACGGTAATCGGTTGCAGCTTACCACCGAGCCGCACTTGGTCGGGATTCTTGAGCAATTGCTCGACAACGGGTTGCGCGACAAAGCGCGAGAACGTCGCTTTCAAATGCTCTTGACGCGAGCGCAAATCATCACTGACCGCTTTGCTCCGAATACTGCGATCGACACGCGCCATCAATTCGCGCGGACTGTAGGGTTTGGTCAGGTAATCATCAGCGCCGGCGGCTAAACCTTGTACGCGGCTATCGACATCGGATTGTGCGGTGAGCATAATCACCGGAATCGTGCGGGTCGTGTCGTCTGCTTTCAGTTGCTTACAGACTTCAAAGCCACTCATGCCGGGCATATTGACATCCAACAGAATCAAATCGGGCATTTGCTCGCTGACGATTTTCAGACTATCAGCACCGTTCATTGCCTCTAGCACGACGTATCCGCCGATTTCCAGCACATCGCGCACCAGTTCGATGTTATCTCGATTATCATCCACCACGAGGATTTTCATGGTCAACCTACTCTACGTATTCGGTTAATTTAACCGCCAACTCTTGCAGGTTAATCGGTTTCGAGATGTAATCATCACAGCCGGCTTCTAGCGCCCGTTCTTTATCGCCGACCATTGCATGAGCAGTCAGCGCGATGATCGGGATATGTTGCAAGCGATCATTCGCTTTGATGGTGCGCGTGGCTGTCCAGCCATCCATGCGTGGCAAGGACAAATCCATCAGGATCAAATCCGGCACTTCTTCCTGTGCGACTTCGACCCCGTGTACGCCGTCCGTCGCCTGCAACACGTCATAATCCAGCGACAGCAATACATCCACGATGAGCGTCATATTATCTTGATTGTCTTCGACAACTAATATTTGACTACCCGACACAACGTTAGCTCCTTGTTAGAACCAGACCCACAGGCATAGTTTAACACAGTCTTATGATGATGGCGCAGGTAAATTGCGTTAGTGAACATAAACTTTGACGCTCATGCTCTGCCCGCCTCATGATGACGTATAGTGTGTAGGCGGTTGGGTATCGTCATCAGTCGGCAGAGGCGGGCGATAGGGCGTGCTAGTCGTATCTGATCGCGGGCGCGCCGCGCCGGTCATCATCTCGTCCACAATATCGATGATCGCACGATCCCACGCGACGTAATCGCAGGCATCACAGTTATAAGACCGAGCATCCGGAATCGTGAACAGATGCCCGCGAAACAATTGCAAATAGGGGCGCAACTCAGTACGCACGCGCCCGACATGGCATTGTGGGCAGGCCTCATACGCCGCGTGTGATTGGTCATCGTCAGCAAAATGAAACATCAACGTCCCTCGACACTCAATGAATAATTAGGGGTTGGGATGATGCCTATATCCATGATTGGATAATAACGAAAGACAACACGCCCGACAACATGATCGAGTGGCACCGCCCCGAAAGAGCGCGAATCGCGGCTATGATTGCGATTATCGCCCATCACGAAGTATTCGTCCGCGCCTAGCTCCCACGTACGATCACGGCAACTGAAGCCACACGGTTCTTGAATATAGGGCTCATCGATTCTCTGCCCGCCGATCGTCACGTCGCCGTTGACGAAAGACACCGTCTCGCCCGGCAAGCCAATCACGCGCTTGATGAGCATATCCTGATTGCTCGCATCTTCCAAAGAGTTGAACACGACGACTTCGCCCCGTTGTGGCAAGCGTGCCAGATAATGCAGGCGACTGACGATCAGGCGTTCCCGATCCGCAAAAGTCGGTTGCATACTGCGCCCGTCAACGAGAGAGCGCGGAATCGCCATATCGAACAGCACCGTCACCACGACGACGAAAATAATCGTCTGTATGATTTCCATCAGAAAGCCGGGACGCTTCAGACGGGGGCGGGACTTGGGCGGTGGCGCAATCATGGGGCGGGCGCGTTCAAGAAATCGATGCGCGATAAGGGCCAGAAGCGAATGACCGCCCGCCCGACAATATGATCCAACGGCACCGGCCCGAACGCCCGCGAGTCGTTGCTGTGATTGCGATTATCGCCCATCACGAAGTATTCGCCCGCCGCAAGATTCCAGGTGCGATCACCACAGCGCAGGCGACAATCCTCAGCAGCGATGTAAGGCTCGGTTTGCTGTTCCCCGTTGACGTACAGTTGTCGATCACGAATGTCGACCGTATCACCGGGGATGCCGATCACCCGTTTGATGAGCATATCCTGATTATCACGATCTTGTAATGAGTTGAACACAACCACATCACCTCGCTGTGGTGTGCCGACGAGATAATGCAGGCGACTAACAATCAAGCGATCACGATCGTAGAAGCTCGGCTCCATGCTACCGCCATCGATCAACGAGCGTGGGATCGCCATATCGAACAGCACCGTCACCACGACGACGAAAATCACCGTGTACACAATCTCATCCCAGAAGGTCGGCAACTGTAGGCGCGGTTTGGCTTGCGGTTTTGGTTTGATCATGAATTTATCCATGCGAAATTGACGAGTAGATGATAGCGTAGAATCGCCTGACCCAGCACAGCGGTATGCGGGATTGTCCCGAAGGCACGCGAGTCGCGGCTATGATCGCGGTTATCGCCCATCACAAAGTAGGCATCCGGCTCGACTTGCCACAGGCTATCCGGACAGCGATGCTGACACACATCGTGCAAATAGGGTTCATCGACCAATACGCCATTGATGTATAGCTGTCGATCGCGAAGCTCGACTGTATCGCCCGGCAAGCCGATGATGCGCTTCAGATAATGTTGGGTGGTATTATCCGGCGCACGAAAGACGACGAGATCAGCGCGTTGTGGCGACCGATGCTGATACGCGAGGCGATCAACAAAGACCCACTGTCCATCTTGTAGCGTCGGGGTCATGCTGTGGCCCTCGACGACGAAGGGCGCGACGACCATGCTCAGCAAAACCCACACGCAACCACACAGCGCGACGCGCATCACAATCGACATGCTGCGTGTGACAGGTGCTGGATAATGATGTACCATACGGTAAAACATGAGCAAAATGACAGTTGATATTCTACGAACGACAATTATCAGGCATTATAGTCCTGTGAGCATGTCACCGCAACGTGAAATTCTTTCGTATTTTGCGTGGTCAAGCTCTTTTTGTTGGCGTTTCACAAATAAAGTAGAGAAGGATTGTATCTGTAAGGGTGACGTACACGGCACCCGTTCGTTCACAGACGGATTCGCTGTAGCAAACCCTTACATCTGCTGGCTTGACCTTTTATTTGTTGAATGTGCAACAAAGAGGGTGGTCTCCCTGAAAGGTGTTGGTCATGATTTTGGGCGTCTCGCCAAATGCTAAAGTGATTTAGCTATCCTACGAAAGAGGCTGCAAAACCATGCGACATCGCAAAGCGTTTGAAATTCTTACGGGGTGCAAACGGCAAAGTCGCAACATATGGCATATAATAGGAACGATTGTTTAAGGTAAACGACAGGTTATAGAGTGGCAAACGAAACGGTTCTCGTCGTCGATGATGGTAAAGATAACCGCGAGTTTCTGGTGGAGTACGTGCTAGGGCCACATGGTTTTCGCTATCTATTAGCCAAAAATGGCGAGGAGGGATTGCGCTTAGCCCTCAAGCATCACCCTGATATTATCTTGCTCGATTTGCAGATGCCCAAGCTGACGGGCTTGCAAGTGCTGGAGCAATTGCAGGCGCGCGACAGCCGGATTCCGGTCATCCTGATGACCTTCCACGGCTCGGAAGAAATCGCGGTCGAGGTCTATCGCATGGGCGTGCGCGATTACGTCAAGAAGCCGTACTATCCCGAAGAGATGCTAGAGGCGATCGAGAACGCGCTGACCGAGACCCGCCTGCGCCGTGAGCGCGATGCGCTGACCGATCGCGTCATCAAAGCCAACCAGAATTTACAACGGCGCGTGCAAGAGATGGAAGTGATCTACCAGATTGGCAAAGCGGTGACATCGACCATTGACATGAACGAGTTGTTGCCCAAAGTCGTCGATGCAGTTGTCAAGCTCACCCGTGCGGATGAGGCTTTCATCGCCTTATTAGAGAATAAACAGGTCGTGCGCCGCGCGCATAAGTCGCCGCGTTTCGCGGTTGCGCGCTCCGTCGCCCAAGCGATCAAAGACCCGATCATCGCGCGCAGTATCCAGAAACAGAAAGCATTGCGATTAGGGCCGGATCAACTCCAGCGTAATAACCCTAACGCGCCGATGAGCGTCGCCTGTGTGCCGCTGATGGTGAACCAGCGCGTGCTAGGCGCGTTGCAGATCATCAATTACCCCGATACCAAGCGCGTCTTCCACGATCACGACATCCAGATGATGACCGCTGTTGCCGATTATGCCGCCATCGCCATCGAGAACTCGCGCAATTATAACCTGTTGCGGACATCGAACGAGAAGATGCGTAACACCTTCGAGCGCTTTGTGCCGCCCTCGGTCGTTCAGCAAGCTCTCACCGACGAAGTCGAACTCGGCGGACAACGACAAGTGATTAGCGTGTTGTTTGCTGATATTCGTGGCTATACTGCCTTTAGCGAGAAGGTCGCGCCGGAGAAAGTGGTCGAGATGCTCAACCATTATCTGAGCGTCGCCGGCAACATCATCATCGGGTGGGAAGGCACGCTCGATAAATTCATGGGCGATGGTTTGATGGCGATCTTCAACGCGCCAAACCCGCAAGATGACCATCTGCACCGCGCGACAGAGGCGGCGATTGCGATCCGGCAAGCCGTCGCTGAGATCAACGATATTTACGGGCATGATCTAGGGTATAGCGTTGGCGTACACATTGGCGAAGCTGTCGTGGGCTACATCGGCACCAGTTATGCCGTCAACTACACGGCAGTCGGCGATACCGTCAACCTCGCCAAGCGTTTACAGGAGCAAGCCCAGCCGGATCAAATTCTGGTCGAAGAGGCAGTTGTGCATCATTTAGGCGATCTCGCCGAGACGCGCCACGTCGGCGAGATGCCGATCAAAGGGCGCAAGCAACCCGCACAGGCTTACGAACTGATCGATATCAAGCCACAGTGAGCCACCCTCAAGCCCGTCGCACGCTCATTGATCTTTGCGCCGCCGTTCGCGCACGCTGATGCGAATCGGGGTGCCTTCGTAGTGATAATGATAACGAATCTGGTTTTCAAGATACCGCTCGTAGGTGAAGTGCAATAACTTCTTATCGTTGATATGCAACAGGAACACCGGCGGGTCTGTACGCACCTGTGACGCATACAAAATCTTGAGGCGGCGCTGTCCCTTCGATGACGGTGCATGCTTTTCCATCGCATCGCGGATGATCTGATTGAGATCCGACGTGGGAATACGCGCAAAGCGATTTTGCCAGACGGCGTGCGCGGTCTCCAGCACAGTGTGGACGCGCTGTCCGGTTTTGGCGCTGATGAATACGATCGGTGCCCACGGGATGAAGTGCAGGCGCTGGCGTACTTCGCGGATGAATTCCGTCATCGTGAAGGCATCCTTGGTCACAGCATCCCACTTGTTGACAGCGATGACAATGCCTTTGTACTCATCGAGGACATAGCCCGCGATATGCTCATCCTGTTCGGTTACGCCCAGTTCAGCGTCGATCATCAGCACCGCGACATCGGCGCGTTCGATTGCGCTGAAGGCCCGAATCACGCTGAATTGCTCGACCCCCGGCTCAATCCGTCCGCGCCGCCGGATACCCGCCGTGTCGATTAAAGTCACCGGGCCACCGTGCCATTGAATTGTCGTGTCGATCGCGTCGCGTGTTGTGCCCGCCACATCACTGACGATCGAGCGTTCTTGCCCGATGATCTTGTTGAGCAGGGTACTCTTGCCGGCGTTCGGTCGCCCGACGATAGCCACCTTCAAGTGATCGTCGTCCGCATCATCATCCAGCGTATCGCCCATGACGTTGCGAATTTCGTTGACGACTTCATCCAGCATATCACCCACGCCACCGCCATGAATCGCGCTTGTGGGGATCACCGCACCCAGCCCCAGCGCATAAAAATCATAGGAATCTTGCGCGTGATTCTGGAGATCATCAGCTTTGTTCGCGGCGACGACCACCGGCTTTGCCGACCGGCGTAAAATCTCAGCAATCGTCTGGTCAGCGCCGGTCACCCCCTGCTGGTTATCGACCACCAGCACGATCACGTCGGCTTCTTCGATGGCGATCATCGCTTGACTGCGAATCTCGTTGATAAAGTCTTTACTGCCTTCTGCCAGTGGCGATTCATCGCGCACGCCTTTGGGCTGGTAAATCTCAATACCGCCCGTATCCACAATGCGAAATATCACCCCGTTCCAGAAGGTCTCACCATGTAGGCGGTCGCGTGTCGTGCCGGGGATGTTGTGGGTAACAGCCGTCCGTTTGCCAACCAGACGGTTGAACATGGAGCTTTTGCCAACATTCGGTCTCCCGACGATTGCGACAATCGGTTTGCGTGCCATGATATATTCTATCCTCTGTTGATTGCGTGTGTGTGGCAATCACTTAATTGAACGTAGGACTATGCAGTATAGCAGGTTCTAGCACAGAATGTGAGCCCGAACCCGCCTCACTGTTGCGTGTCGGTTGGTGTGGGCGTGGCGCTCGCCTGCGGGGTGGCATCCGGCGCAGGTGTGGTCGTCGTATCGGGCGCTTGCAGAGTGATGCTGACTGTCTCGGGTAAGAGCGTGATATTGCTAGGTGCGAGATTGACCTGTCCCTGTCGGATGCTAACCGTCGGCGTGACCTCGCTCGTGCCGATGGGCAAGCCGTTGGCGTCGATCACGACCTGCACATCGGCCTCAGTGATGCCCTGCAATTGGGTCACGGGGCCGTTGAGAAGCATCGAAATACGCTCAGGGTTAACCTGCGCTGTCCACGTCTCCGGCACGCCGATCACATTGATGGGAATATTTTGGAGCGATAGAGAAGTCGTCTGCTCTTCTAGCGAGATATTGACCGTAATTGTCGACTCTGAGAGCGGGATCAGTTCATCGTCTGTCGCCGGCAGGTCAATCGGCACATCGACCGTGAAGCTCCCCGTGCGCCCTTCAAGGCTGATCGCTTGTGTGTCGATCGGGTCGGGCAGTCGTGCAAGGCTTTCGGGCAAGCCACTGATGAGAACGTTGCGCGGTTCGTAATCGACATCGCGGAAAATATAATTGTCCGAGAGCGTATCCGATAGGATGAACGGACGTACTGAGATGCGGCGCACATCATCGCGCAAGATCATATCAACACTGACGTTGACCGTTCGCGGTGCGACATCGACATCTTCGACCCGCGCACCGTTTTCATTGACGGGAAGCAGAGGCAGGTTAATCTCGAAGTCGTTCGACTCACCCGATAAATCCAGCACAGCGACGACTTGCGCCACCGTATCCACCCGCGAGGGCGCGCCGCTCACCTCTGCTTGAAACACATCATGTTCGATAATCTCGAAGGTATACGTCGGCGGTGGGCCTTCATCGACGACGATCTCGACGGTCTTCTGCTCAGAGACGACGGCTTCGATCGCGACGGTGATCTGTGTCGGCTGGGTATCCAAGCGTGCCGACCGTGCCACACTCGACGTAATCGGCACGGTATGGGTGCCGGGCGTTAAGCCGCGTAAATCTGCTTCGAGCGTGATGTCATCCGTACTGAGAATATCCAGAACCGATTGCTGGGCACTGATGAACACCTGCGCGGTCGTCTGCGGCGTGTTGGTGATGATCACGTCATCGTCCATCTGGATTTGAACCGGCACGCGTGGAAAGCGTCGTTGATTGACGGGATCGGCTTCGAGTGTAGCGACGAACCACACCACCAGTCCGATCACCAGCGATCCGGCTAACCACAGCACGTTGTTGAAGATTGATTGACGAAGCTCGGATGACATCACCTTGGGTTGTCCTCAGTCTTTTGGCGGGCGAATTTTCGATGAGACCGCGCGCAAGGACTGGCGCAGGCGTGACCATAGCGTTTGCTGTTCTTCTGTCTGCGGGCCGTAGAAGGCATTCAAGATTGTGCGTAGGCGTTCAGCATCCAGGCGCGAGACCATGCGCCCGCCACTGGAGACACCGATTTTCCCCGTCTCTTCTGAGACGACGACACAAATCGCGTCGCTCACCTCGCTGATACCCAGCGCCGCCCGATGTCGCATCCCCATCTTGGGGTTCGGCAGGTTACGGCTCGCCGTCAAGGGCAGGACAGCAGCGGCAGAGGCAATATTGCCCTCTTCATCAATGATGACCGCGCCATCGTGCAATTCAGTCTTAGGCCAGAAGATCGTCAGTAAGAGCGCGGCTTTCACCTGACTGTTGATGACCGTCCCGGTATTAATGTAATCCAGCAGTGAACTAGAGCGCTGAAGAACGATTAGCGCGCCGTGTCGCCGTTCCGATAGCTTCTCCGAGGCGGCACAAATCTCGTCGATCACCTGCAAGCGCACGTCGTCTGGAGCTTGCTTAGCGAAGAACGATGCCTGCCCGATATGCTCTAGTGCGCGTCGTAACTCCTGCTGGAAAATCACGGGGATCGCGACTGCGAGTATCGTCAGCGCGTTGCGTAATAACCAGCTGAGGGCTTGCAGGCGCAAAATGCCAGCGATGAGCAATAGACCAACCACCAGCACGATCATCCCCCGCAACAGGGCGACCGCCTGTGTGCCGCGCACCACAAAACTCGCGGCGTAAAATAACAGCGCCACGATGATAATATCGAGAATGTCGGTCGCTTCTAATGTGGTGATAATCCAAAAGAATTCTTGCACAGGTTGATCGCCTATGTTGCTGGTTGGGTGAGCAGATTCTCCCCTTATGATAGCACAAAGGCACAATTCTGTGCCCCTGTGTTCGTGATAGTTAGCGAGATGGTATGGTGGGGAACGCGTCCGGTGGCGCGTCTATCCCCGTAATTGCTGAAGCAGACGCTTGTACTCATCGACGCGATCCGGTTTGAGCGCGATAATCTGCTTGATGGTCTGCGCGGCTTCTTGGGTTAAACCGGCATCCAGTTGCAATTCGCCGAGCGCATCCAGTTGTTCGATGGCTTCGGCCTTCTGGTTGCGCCGCCGATAAATCGACGCGAGACGCTTGCGTAGGGCGGCATCATCGGGATTGCGATGGACGAGTTGTTCTAACAGTTCGACAATTTTGTTGACGCGCCCCGATTTCGCGTAAGTACTCAGCAAGGTATCCAGCTTACGCACAGCTTCGCCTTGATTGCCCTGCGTGTAATAAATATCGATCAGTGCCCGTAGCGCGGGTTCATCCTGTGGCGCAAAAGTGATGATCTCTTCGTAGATGCGCTGGGCTTCGCGCGTGTTCAGGCGCAGTTGGTGAATGTCGGCGATGGCGTGCTTGATCTGTGCGCGCTTATCCGATGTCACGTCAAGATCCTGCCCGATCTCTTCTGCCCGATCATAGGAATACATCGCATTATCGAAATCGCCGAGTTGCTGGTATGTCTGCGCCAAGTCCATATGCTGATCGAGCGCCTCTTGCCAGCGATCTTCGCTTTCCAACAGTTCGATCAAATTCCAGCGAACATCGACATCTAAGGGTGCCATCTCCAGCACTTCGCCGAGGATTGACGCGGCGCGGTCGTTCTCTTCGCGCACGAGATACGACCGCGCAACCGTGTTGTATTTGTTGATTGCCTGTCGGATGCGCCCTTCTTTCATCATGATCTCTGCCATGCGGACATGCACCGGCAAATAAGAGGGCGACCGCTCGACCGCGAAATGCGCGATTTCCATCGCCAGCGTGTATAAGCCCTGCCGGATGAAGCGATCAATGCTGGTGACCAGTTCCGTCAGTTCATCACTGCCCTTCGCTATGAACCAGTCGAACAAGCCGCCCTGCCCCTCCCCGCGCAAGGTTTCGACGAGATGGCGGCGCGTCTCCGGGATGCGTTGTTTCCAGTCCTCGCCACTCAAGAGCTTGATGAAGCGCCCGTTAATCACTTCGAGCATTTCCGGCGCGCGATCCTGAATGCCGGATAGCAGGCTATCGTAGACCGGTGTTAGGTCGTCTAGCTCGTTGTCGGCTTTTGACAATTGCACATCGACGTTACGCAAGCTCTGGATCAGGTATTTGGACGCACGCGGTTGATTTTCCATCGCGTAATATGCCAAGCCCAGCCCATGAAACGCGCCCGATTGTAGCTCGGACGATTGTGCCGCTTCGCCCAGATAGGCGATTGCATCCTGTGAACGATCGTTTAAGACCAGCAAGCCACCCAGCGCCATCTGCAAAGATGGATGACGCAAGCCGGCCGCAACAGCCTGTTCATAAGCCGCGATCGCCTCTAATTCGTCATCCTGCCGCTGATATTCCATGCCCTGCATGGCGAACATCACGAACTCATTCAACCCGCTTTCGACAACGAACGCCGCCATGATTTCCAGCGAGCGTTCGAGTGCTTCACCGATCGGGCCGAGGGGGTGCGCGACACCGACATCGAGCCGTTCATCGTCCTCAGCATAGGGATCATAGCTGAACAGATCACCGTCGCCCGTCGGTGCTTCGACTTCGGCATCGACATGATAGTATTCCTGCGGGATGTTGATCTCGAGACCGGAGTTCAGCGCGCGCAACCCGTTGAGCGCCACCGCGTTATTACGATCAATCCGCAGGATGCGTTCGAGCGCCTTCTTGGCTTTAGCTTCATCGTCTGCCATCTGGAAGCTACGCGCCAGCAACGCATACTGGCGGATGACCTGTGATTTATCGCCGATTTTCTCGTAGGCTTGTGCGAGCTTGGCGTGGACGCTGATCAAGCCGCGTGTGAGCGATGCCGCCTTCTCCCAGCTGTTAATCGCCATCGCGACATCGCGCACTTTAGCATAAGCATCCCCGACTTTGACATAGCGTTGCGCGGAGTCGTCCGGCTGTCCTAAGCCTTCCAGCACTTCCGCAGAGCGTTCAATCGGCACAGGATCGTTCGGCGCGAGCTTCGTCGCGCGATTGAAGACCTGCAAAGCGCGATCAAGCCGACCGGTATTCTGTAGCGCAATCCCCAGACCGATGTTAGCTTCGGCATCTTCAGTATCGATTTGCACCGCTTGCGAATATATTTCGAGCGCAGTTTGCCAATCCTGATGCCATGCGGCATCCGCTCCCTGCGACATCAGTTCTTGAAATTGATCGTGATCAGCCATGAGTCCTTACCGTACAAACTAACTTATGACAATAAATGAACGAGAACCGCTTTTTGCGCGTGCATCCGATTTTCTGCCTGTTGGAACACCGCCGAATGCGCCCCGTCCATCACATCATCGGTGATTTCTTCGCCCCGATGAGCCGGCAAACAATGCAAGACGATCGCATCTTTGCCCGTCTTAGCGATCAGCGCATCGTTGATCTGATACCCCGCGAAGGTCTCGCGACGTTCGGCGGCTTCGGCTTCTTGCCCCATGCTAATCCACGTATCCGTGTACAGCACGTCCGCGCCGGCGATGATTTCCTCCGGTCGCACGGCTTCCGTCACCGTGATGCCCGATTGGGCGATCAAGGGTGCGGCTGTCTCGCGCACTGCGGTTGGCAATTCGTAGCCTTCGGGCGTAGCGATCGCAAAATCCATACCAAAGTGCGCCGATGCCAGCAGCAAGGACGCGGCGACGTTGTTGCCATCGCCGACATAAGCGAGCTTGATGCCGTCCATTCGTCCATAGCGCTCGTGGATTGTCAGCACATCTGCTAGCGCCTGACAGGGGTGATAATCATCGCTGAGACCGTTAATCACCGGCACCGATGACCACTCTGCCAATTCGACCACATGGGCATGATCGAACACGCGCGCCATGATAATATCGACATAGCCCGATAACACGCGGGCAACGTCGGCAATAGCTTCGCGCTCACCCAGACCAACCTCATCCGGCCCGAGGATTAACGCCGTACCGCCTAGATGCCGCATCCCGACTGCGAACGACACGCGTGTGCGGAGCGATGGTTTTTGAAAGACGAGCGCCAGCACTTTGTCCTGTAACAAGGGACGATTGCCACCTGTTTTCCACTCCATTTTAAGATATAACGCCATCTCTAACAAATGTCGTAACTCAGCGGTATCCCAACTCGCAAGGTCAAGAAAATGCTTCATCTAAGTTGCCATAACTTTCTTGTGAGAATGAATAGTAACCCATAGCGTGAAGTATATCACAGCTTGCAAAGCAGGCAAACAAACTGCACCCGAAATCCCCCCACCACAGGTACGATTATGCCGGTTCTAGGTCGCGCCAGTTCCTGCCGACTTCGGCATTAGCGACGAGTGGCACGCGCAGGTGGTAGGCGTTCTCCATCGTCGTGACCACCAGTTGTTGCACATCTGCCAGTTCATCATCCGGCACTTCTAGCACCAGTTCATCATGCACCTGCAAGATCAATTTGGTGCGGGTGTCCATCGCTTGTAATACGCCATAGAGTTCGATCATTGCCAGCTTGAGAATATCCGCCGCTGTGCCCTGAATCGGCATGTTGATCGCGGCGCGTTCTTCGGCGGCAGCGGTGCGGCTCGATGACCCTTTCGCCAGCACCGGGAAGTAGCGGCGACGACCGATGAGCGTCTCGACGTATCCATGATCGCGCGCGAATTGCTTGGTATCTTTGATGTATTGCTCCACGCCCGGCAGACGATCGAAATAGGTTTTGATGAAATCCTGCGCTTCGGCTAAGGTCAGGTCACTATCGCGCGCGAGGCGATACGCGCCCATGCCATACATCAAGCCAAAGTTGACGCGCTTGGCAAAATTGCGCTGGAGATACGTCACTTCATCCGGCGCAATCCCGTAAACCGTCGCGGCAGTCGCCTGATGGATGTCCTGTCCGGCTTCAAACGCCGCCAGTAGGGTTTGATCCTGACTGATATGCGCCATCACCCGCAGTTCGATCTGGCTATAATCGACCGCTAGCATCGTGTAGCCCGTCGGTACGATGAACGCCCGCCGCACCTCACGCCCGAGTTCGGTACGAATCGGGATATTCTGTAGGTTGGGGTCGCTACTGCTGAAGCGTCCGGTATTCGTACCGGTTTGATTATAACTGGTGTGGACGCGCCCCGTCTGTGGATGCACGAGTTGCGGCAAGGCATCAACGTATGTGCCCTGTAGCTTGGTCCATTCGCGATGCTCAATGATCATTTCAATGATCGGATGCTCGCCTTTGAGCGCGTCCAGCGTGGCGGCATTGGTCGAGTAGCCGTGTGTCGTCTTCGATAAGCCTTCGACTGGCAATGCCAGATGATCGAACAGCACGTCGTTGAGTTGCTTAGGGCTGTTGATATTGAAGGCATCGACTCCGGCTGAGGCGTAAATCTCCTGCTCTAGCTCAGCAACCATCCCGCTCAGGCGTTGGCTCATCTCTTGCAAGAAGTCCGTATCGAGCAATACGCCGTTGCGCTCCATCTCAGCGATGACCGGCACCAGCGGCATTTCGATCTCGCGTAAGAGCGTCATCTGGCTCATCTTGTCGTCGGCATCGTCGTCTGTCAGGTCTGCCCGCAGGAGACGCACCGCCTTCATCGTGGCGACCGCATCCGCGACCGCATAGGCGGCGGCATGATCGATCGCGACCTCATCCATTGTCTTTTGATCTTTGCCACTGCCGATCAGCACATCAATATCTGCCATCGCGATGTGCAAATACTGGCGCGCAAAGTTCTTCAATCCTAAGAATTTGCTGACCGGATTTCGCACCCACTCGGCAATCATCGTGTCAAATGCAATCGGCGCGACATCAATGCCATAGCGTTGCATCACGACTAGATCATAGACGGCGTTATGGGCATACTTGGGAATATCGGGGTTGGTCAGTGGCGGTGTCAGCGCATCCAACACAAATTCGATCGCAATTTGTTGATCGTCGGCATTCAGATGACCGATGGGGACGTAATAGCCCTGACTGCGTTGCGCGCTCTCATCGTCGGATATGTCTTCTGCGACTGCTAAGGCAATACCCACCAGCTTAGCGCGCATCTGATCGACGCTGGTCGTCTCCACATCCCAGACGATCGCCTGCGCGTTGTTCAAGATAGCGACCAGCGCATCCAGCTGATCTTTGGTCTGCACGACTTGCGTCTCAAATAATTCGGGCGGGGCTTGCCAGCCGATGTCCTCAGCACGCAAATCGTCGAACATACCAAGCTGGCGCGTGTTCTCTTGAAATAAGGGCAGTTGGTTGACGTTATACGCCTCTAGCCGATCGTAGAGACTGCGAAACTCTAACTCGCGGAAAACCGCCTCGACTTCGTTGAAATCGAAATCCTGCGTCACACACTGGTCAATCTGGAGGTCAAGCGGCAGATCACGGATGATACGCGCGAGGCGCTGGCTGAGATAGGCTTGATCGCGCCCGCTGACTAGCTTCTTGTGCTGAGAGCCTTTGATCGCGTCGATATTTTCGTAAATTCCGTCGAGCGTGTCGTATGCCATCAGCAACTTCGTGCCGGTCTTCTCGCCAATGCCCTTGATGCCAGGAATATTATCGCTGGAATCACCCATCAGCGCCTTCAGGTCTACCAGTTGGCGCGGATGAATCGTGTATTTGTCGATGAATTTGGGAATATCGTAGACGACATCGGGCTTCTTCTTAAAAGCGGGCAACTCGACACGGGTATGCTCGGTCAAGAGTTGCAACATATCACGATCGCCGGTGATGATGTGAACATCTAAGCCCTGCTCTTCGGCTTGCTTGCTGATCGTACCGATGATGTCGTCCGCTTCGTAGCCGTCGATTTCCAGCACTGGCACATTGAACGCCGCGAGTACGTCTTTGATACGCGCAATCTGTGCTGAGAGTGAGGCGGGGGCGGCGTCGCGGGTCGCTTTATACTCGGCATAATATTCATCGCGCCCGCTTAGACCGCTATCGAACGCGACTGCGAGATACTTGGGGCGTTTTTCCAGCAGAATATCAATCAAAATACGGGTGAAGCCGTAGACCGCGTTGGTAACTTCGCCATTTTGCGTGCTGAAGGCATTTTCGGGCAGGGCATAAAATTGGCGATAGGCAACCGCGTGCCCGTCGATTAAATACAGGATCGGACGATCTGACATAGATTCCTCTTCATATTCATAAGTATGCGTCTGTGGAACATGCGAGCGATTATAGCACAGAATCAATCATGCACAAACTGTATGAACTGCTGGATTTCCATCTGCTCCATATCACGTCCGGGATGCAAGACGAGATAGCTATCGTCCCACAGATGATGAGGGTCAACCGCAGGCGTGACCGCTTGCACCATCACTGCCGAGACGCGCATCAAATCCGTGATGATCGTGTGCGGGTCGAGGTCGGCGGGCATGTTGGCATGCAAGTAAATGTAATCATCGCGTACGCTGAGCGTTTGCACGTCCCATTTGGCTTGCTCTAACAGCGTTTCCAGATGGACGACGAGCGTTTGGGTCTCTTCTTGATTGAGCGTGCGCTCAGCATGGCGCAACATCCACACGTAAGTAAAAGGCATGAACGTGGTCACATCGGCATCGGGGATCGGGAAATCGTATTCGGGCATGGTCGGCACCGGCACCGAATCTTGCGTCAGTTCGATGTCTTCCGGCGTGATGACCAGCGCATCCGCGAGGCGTTTACCCTGCCGCCGAATAACGTGGAGCGGCATCGTCCCCACGAAGAACATCGACAGCGTATAACCGCTGTCCGTCCGGCGCGAGTAAATCATGTAATCCTTGCCACTGCTAGGCAGGGTGACGAAGCGAATCCGCGCGCGGTTCTCATCCGCTGACCAATCGCCGGCTAGTTGTACCAGCAGGTCTTCGATCTCTTCGCGGGGGAGCGCACCCGAATACGCGACCAGACGACCATCACGCGCGAGCAGGGTCGCCTCCGCTGTCAGTTCCAGCGAGACTTGCGTCAGCGTCAGCGCGAGTTGTGCAATTTCGGGATCATCATGCTCATGATGCGTGTAAGGCATTGACGCGATCGGTTGCGGGTCGGGCTTCTCTAGCACTTCTGGCGTGGACTGCGGGCGTATGTCCATCTCTGGCGGAAGTGGCGGTTCGCTCGCTTTGGTCTCCGTCTCCGGCGCAGACGCCGGCACGTCAGCATCCGATATCGGCTTGGGGATGCGATTCAATTCCGGCGGCAGGGGCGGCATCGGCGATGCGGAAACCGACGCAGTATCGTTCGCATCCGCCTGTCCCTCCGAGTCATCATGGGCTGAGCGGGGGTGCGAGCGTTGCACGGGTTCGATCGGGTCAGTTTTCATGTTGCCGGGGTCTTGCGGCAGGGTTTGGTTCGCTTCGGTGACGGTCGATGTGTATTCAAGCGGTTGGCTGAAGCCCGGCAGATCCTCCGGCAAAAAATCCGGCTCGCGGATGAAACGCTGGCTCTCCTCTAACCATGAAGGCAAGGGCAAGATAGCAATGCCATCGCGGGTTTGTCGCTCGCGCACCCGTTGCATGAATTCCTCAGCCGAAAATTCGTCAATCGGTGTCGATTCATCGAGCGCAGTTTCGATAATCAGCGCGGCGGGTATCGTCTGCGATTCTTCGTCTAGCTCGTCGATATCTTCGCTGGGTGACGTATCTTCCAGCACATCGACAATACGCCGCATACTGTGCGGGGTCAACAGGCGTTGATGTAAATCTCTGACAGTACTCCCTTCGGAAAAATCAGGCAGGGGCGGTTCTTCGCTGGCGAGTTTGTTGAATAGCTCGGTCGATTCGTCTGATGCTGGCACTTCTTCTGCTGGCATCTGGAAGACTGTCGTGCCATCTTCTAAATCCGACACCCAGAATTCAATCGTTGTCGGCTCTAGCTGGGGGGTCTCCCACGCTGTTTTGGGTTTGTTCCGGGGAGCAGGCGGCGCTTGCTCATGCCCCTGTGCCGCTTGGATCGCATCGGTGAGGAGCATCACGAAGCGGCGCGTGGGTACGGGCAAATCAACCACCGCTTGGATGTCGTAGCGTTTCTTCATCTTACGCACAATGTCCACATCAGGCGCGGCGATGATCGCAATGTGGGGATTGATGGTACGCAGATGATCGAGTACATCTTTACCCGGCATATCCCCCACACGGAAATCAATCACCACTGCATCCTGTGGATAGTGGCGCACATAATCGACCGCGCCGCTAGCATTGGCAAATGCTGTGACCGTGAAGGCATGATCGCGTTCGAGGGCTTCCTTAGCATTGATCGAAAATTTGACATCGGATGTAATCAGCACAACCCGCTTCGCCGTGTACAAAATCGTACGCTCCCATCAATCATCACTCGTGCTTACATTATAGCTCATATTATCTCAAGACTCGACGGGCGCTTGTCCCAGCTAGGGCAATTGCATTTAGAAAATGAGGTTCTTTCGTATCTGGCGTGGTCAAGCTCTTTTTGTCCTCTTTTGTAACTACTCAGGGGCGTTGCCCCCGCCCCCCCACAAAGGACGATCGTCCTTTGAACCTGTACCCGCCGAACGCTTTGCGTTCGGCAAAACTGGGGTGCAGGGGAGACATCCCCTGCTGGGGCGTGGGGTGAAACCCCACAAG
>DAOTTV010000125.1:0-39510 GCA_034437755.1 Anaerolineae bacterium
CTTGTGGGGTTTCACCCCACGCCCCAGCAGGGGATGTCTCCCCTGCACCCCAGTTTTGCCGAACGCAAAGCGTTCGGCGGGTACAGGTTCAAAGGACGATCGTCCTTTGTGAGGGTTCGGGGGCAACGCCCCTGAGTAGTTACCTCAACTGTTGTGTATAATTTTAACAGAAGTTTATGTGAATGTCATGATTCGCTTGTTCAGGTGGTTGTTTGATCATAAATTTTGTAGTATATGAGAGAGCTTTAATAATTAAGGCTTTTTAGGATTTTGCGTGGTTTTTATGGTGGGGGCTTTGCCCTCGCGCCTCCACAAGGAACTGTCGTTCCTTAACGTTGTCCATTTTGAATGCATAGCGTTCAAAAAAACCAGAAGTTTTCGACGTTCCCTTTTTCAAAAAGGGGATAAAAAGAGCTTGACCGCGCAAGATACGAAAGACCCGTAATTAATAATTAAAAGGACGGTTTGAGCCGTATTTTAGATATTTCCAAACAAAGCGGAGGAAATCCTTACTATGTCCATTATCGAAAACATCTTTGCGCGTGAAGTCCTCGATTCTCGTGGTAATCCAACGGTCGAAGTAGAAGTATTATTGGTCGATGGCACGCTGGGACGAGCAATTGTGCCAAGCGGTGCCTCTACGGGTGAACACGAAGCGGTGGAATTACGCGATGAGGATCAAGACCGCTACGGGGGTAAGGGCGTTCTCAAAGCGGTCGACTCCGTGAACGACATCCTTGCAGAGGAGTTGATCGGGTACAACGCGCTCGATCAAAAAGTGATTGACGAGTTAATGCTAGAAGTTGATGGCACGCCGAATAAAGGGCGACTCGGCGCGAATGCCATCCTCGGCATTTCGATGGCGGTTGCCCACGCGGCGGCGGCGAGCAGTGGCTTACCACTCTATGCGTATCTCGGTGGCGCACACGCGCACCTGTTGCCCGTGCCGATGATGAACATCATGAATGGCGGTAAGCACGCCCTTGGCAGTACCGATTTCCAAGAATTCATGGTGATGCCTGTCGGCGCGCCGACCTTCCGCGAAGGGTTGCGCTGGGGTGTTGAAATTTATCAAGCACTGAAGAAAGTCATCCACGATCGCGGTTACCAGACCGCAGTCGGCGATGAAGGCGGCTTCGCCCCGAGCCTTGGTAATAATCAAGCCGCGCTCGATGTCATCATGGAAGCGATCGAAAAAGCGGGGTATCAAGCTGGCGAGCAAATCTTCATCGCGCTCGACCCAGCGACCAGCGAAATCTACGAAGACGGCCTGTACAATCTGGAAATCGAAGGCAAGAAGCTGAGCGGCGAAGAAATGGTCGAGTTCTGGGCCGATTGGTGTGACCGCTACCCGATCATCTCGATCGAAGACGGCTTAGACGAAAACGACTGGGCGAATTGGTCGCGCATGGTCGAGAAATTGGGCGATCGTGTCCAGATTGTCGGTGATGATCTGCTGGTGACCAACGTCGAGAAGGTCAAGCGGGCGATTACCGAAAGAGCGGCCAACTCGCTCCTATTCAAAGTCAACCAGATTGGATCGTTGACAGAAGCCTTCGCCGCCGCACAACTATCCCAACGGCACAACATGACGGTCGTCACCAGCCATCGCAGTGGCGAAACCGAAGATACGACCATCTCCGATCTATCGGTTGCGCTCAACTCTGGTCAGATCAAGACCGGTGCGCCCGCCCGTACTGATCGTGTCGCCAAGTACAACCAGTTGCTTCGCATCGAAGAACAACTGGGGTCGGCGGCGGTCTATGCTGGCGCGGCGGCGTTCACAAATCTACACAAAGACGTATAGGATACTGCGACCCTTATGGCTGGAAATCCAACACTCAGGAATTTACATAGCAAGCATACCAAAATCGTCGCGACTCTGGGGCCGTCTTCGGATGACCCCGAGACGATTCGCGCTCTGATCCGTGCCGGGATGGATGTCGCACGGATTAATTTTTCGCACGGGAATCACGACGCACACGGGCGCTTGATCGAAACAGTGCGGCAAGTCGCCGACGAAGAGAATGCCGTCGTCGCCATTCTTTGTGATATCCAAGGACCTAAAATCCGCATCGGGCAAGTCGCGGATGAACCGCTCTTGCTTGATGAAGGCGATAGAATCACGCTGACGCTGGATGATGTGACGGGCGATAACCATGTTGTCTCCCTGCCACATCCTGAATTCATCCGCGACATCACGCCGGGGACAAAATTGCTCCTCGATGACGGCAATCTACAGTTCGAAGTCGCAGATGTAACACCTAGATCGCTTCATTGCGAAGTCGTGATCGGCGGCGGTCTTAAATCGCGCAAGGGGGTCAGCGCACCTAACGCGAGCTTGACGCTCTCGGCGATTACCGATAAAGATAAGAAAGATATCGAATTCGCGCTGGAACAAAAGACCGATTATATCGCAATGTCCTTCGTGCGCTCCGCCGATGACATCCGGCAGTTGCGCTGGATGATCAACTTTTTCGGCGGCGAAGCGGCGATCATCGCCAAGATCGAGATGCGCGAAGCGCTGGAGAAGATCGAAGAAATCATCGAAGTCACCGACGGTATCATGGTGGCGCGTGGCGATTTAGGCGTAGAAACGCCAGCCGAGCGCGTGCCTTACGAACAAAAGCGTATCATCGGGCTATGCAACAAAGCGAGCAAACCCGTCATCACAGCGACGCAAATGCTTGAATCGATGACAAAGAACCCACGCCCGACCCGCGCCGAAGCCAGCGATGTTTACAACGCAATTATCGATGGTACAGATGCCGTCATGCTCAGTGCTGAGAGTGCCAGTGGTGAATTTCCGGTGCAGGCCGTGCGTGTAATGGTCGAAATCGCGCAGACAGCAGAGGAGCACATCTGGGATAATCGCACGCCGATTACGAGCTTCGATGTGCAACAGAGCAACACGATGGAAGGCATCTCTAACGTCATCGGGGAGGCGACTTTCCATGTCTCTGAAGCATTGAAACCATCGGCAATCATCACAACGACCCTCTCCGGCTATACGACGCGACGGGTTGCGCGAGAACGTCCGCAGACACCTATTCTGTGTATGACTCCTAGTGAGATCACCCATCGCCGCATGAACCTTGTGTGGGGCGTGTTGCCCTTGCTGGTGCAAGAGTTCTCGAATATTGAGGAAATGATCGTTGTCACGATTCGGGCGGCGCGTGATGCCGGTCTGGTACATCGGGGCGATGTCGTCGTGATTATCGCCGGCGTGCCCTTCGGCGTTGCTGGGCAGACAAACTTCATGAAAGTGCATCGCATTGGCGAATCAGGTGAGATTTAGCTGATCAGACGGGCGACATCAGCACGATGTGGCCTACAGCCTCATATCAGTATTCATCATCAACGTAGCGCGGATAATCAATATCGGCGTTGCGTGGTTGATCCTGTGCGAGCCACTTATCGGGAATGTTCGGTGGTGGTTCGCTGGTATATTGTTGCGGGACGTACTGCGGCGTTTCGCGCATAGGTGCAGTCACCGTGTTTTGGTCGGTCGCGCAATATGGGCAAATCTTCCACGCGAGTTCCAGCAGGTGATTACAATGGACGCAGGGTTTCTTCAGGCGGGTGTGGCAATGCGGGCACACTTGCCAATCCTCGCGCACCCGTTGGATACAGCCGGGGCACGTCGGTTTTTCTTCGATTTCTTGTAGCAAGGCTTCTTCTTCTAATGATCGCTCATAGGCTTCGGATAGCGTCTCACGCGGACGCATCAGGATATAGACGATGAGACCCGCGAGATTGAGCAAGGCGACGACGACCGCGACGAATATTTGTAAGAGCGCATCACGCGAACGCGAGCGCATATCGCGATAGGCCCAGATGACCATGCCAATCCATAGGGCGATGCCCGCGACAATACCATACAGCGCTAGGAAAAAGAACAGATTGTTATCGAAGAGTCCCATGAGTCCTCATATTCGCATTCATGACGATAATAGATAATGAGCATGACATAGCCACACCCGTTTTGAGTAGCACAACATAACACATGTACTTGCAGTATAGCAAATCATCGCGTGACCACAAGTCATGCTGGGTCTTTCGTATCTTGCGTGGTCAAACTCCTTTTGTTCCCTTTTTTGTAATTACTCAGGTAGAGTCTTCTTGTGGGGTTTCACCCCACGCCCCAGCAGGGGATGTCTTCCCTGCGACAAAAACCACGCGAAATCCCAAAGAGCTGTCATGCTATGCTAAGGTCAATAAGCTATTAAAGAACAGGATCGCATGACCGTGAGTGACGACCAGCATTATAACATGCACGATATGCCTACTGATGACAAACCGCTTGAGCGCCTGTTGCGTGGTGGCGCACAGGCTTTATCGACAGCTGAACTACTGGCGATCATCCTGCGAACAGGTACAAGGAGCGAAAATGTTTTGCAATTATCACAGCGGCTTCTCGCCCGCTATGATGGACTAGCAGGTCTGGCACGGGTGTCTGCTGATGATCTGACGCATGTTCGGGGGTTGGGCCGTGCTAAAGTTGCACAATTACTGGCGGCGATCGAGCTAGGACGACGGGCGCACACTATACGCGCTCATCAGCGTCCAGTGATCGCGAAGGCGGCAGACGCTGTCGATTGCGTGGCGGATATGCGGCATCTAGCACAAGAGCAGGTGCGGGTGCTTCTGCTGGATAACGCCCAACGCTTGATCGCCGTGAAAACGGTCTACGTGGGGACGGTCAATATGTCTGTTTTGCGCGTGTCAGAAGTCTATCGCGAGGCGATCATCCGCAATGCACCGGCGTTGATACTGGCGCACAATCACCCATCCGGCGACCCAACACCATCGCCGGAAGATATCGACCTGACCCGTGCGCTCGTTTCCGCCGGCGAGATGCTCGATATCCAGTTCATCGATCATCTGATTATCGGTCAAGATGGCTGGTCGTCCCTGCGCGAGATGGGGCTGGGTTTCTGACTGTGGCATCATCCGTAGCGGGTATCAGGGCGCGGACTCGGGTGTCTGCTGGGATTGCGGCACGAGATTATCACTGGGCGGGACGATACCATCTTCTTCCGCGAGTAAGGCTAACTCACTGACGAACACATCATACTCATGCCCGGAGGCGTAAAACTCAAGCCGCTGAATCTTCCCCGGACGTTCTTCCTCACGTAGTTGCGTTAGCAAATTGTTGGACTCGTAGGTATACCAGACCTGTTCGCCAATGCGCCGATGTTCCTGAATGCGTTGATAGCATGTGGTACACGTCAACGGATAGGGTACTTGTGGATCACGCCGTGCATAAAAGCCTTGATGCCACTCACGCGCATTGCCTTCGGCATCGGTGTAATACATCAAGAGCATCATCGGGCATTCAGAGCCGTCAATACCGCAACTGCTGAGCGATTGAAAGTTGATGAGGAACGTTGTCTGGATTTCCAGATAGCTGTAATCGCTCACATTAACGCCATCGCCTTGAAAATCCTGAAAACAGCGCGTTTGCCCGTGTGATCGCGCTTCGTTGCCACGAAGCAGACGAATAGCTGTGCGCCCCTGCCATTCATCCGGTTGGAAATTACCAATCGGCGGGCTATCCGCATTCAAGGAACACGCCCACCCTAGTGGCAACAGATCTGTTTCGCTCTCGATATCCTCACCATCAGGATATGCGAAGAGACTGTTAGTGAGTAGATTCGCTGGGCTATCATCGGCGATGATGATGTCACGTTCGACAATATAGGTCACTTCTTCCCCACGCGAGACCAGCTTACCGGTCTCCGCATCCGGTTTAAAGACCAGCGCCCGACCCTCGCGTGTGATGACGCGCAGGTTCGTTTCGTCAAACTCGACTGAATAGCGTCCGGGATTGGTGATGAGGATGCGCGTGCCGTTAATCGTGTGGATTTCCATGCGGAAGGCGCGCTCCAGATGTGGACGGATGAAAAGATCAAGCTCACCGACGAACTCTGTGAGAATGATTGAATAATAGCCGCTACTCCAGCTAAAGCGCGGATTACGCGCCTGACTGACATGAAATGAGGTGCTGTTCTCGGCAGTGATGGTCGCTAAAACGGGCAGGTCATCGTCGCCGGACGTGCGGAAGGAGATCACCGCCTGTGACTGAGCATCCGTACTGATCTTCGACCCGCCGCGAATGTCAGTCGGCACCGCGCTGGTGATGAATTGCCGGGTAAAATCAGACGCGACCAGACCCGATGTCCCGCGGCTCACCTGTAAATCTGTCACCATCGGTCGGGATGATTGAAACAGAAAATAATACACACCACCAGATAACAGGAGGCTGAGCGAACAGAATGAAAAAAACGCGATGAGCATCACAATCCACGCAATACGATGCGTATCAACGGGCGGACGCATCGGTTGGGTTATGGTTGCCGTTTCAGTCACAGGGTTACCTTCGTCATATTTGTCGGCAAATTGGAGGGTATTTTACAGATTAGAAGATTTTGTATAATAACAATACATTGTTCCACCTAGTTTATGGAGTATAGACCGATGGCTGGTCATAGTAAATGGGCGAATATCAAGCGTAAAAAAGGCGCGGAGGATGCGAAACGCGCTAAGATTTTCACGCGGATTGCGCGTGATATTATGGTCGCGGCACGCGAAGGCGGTGGCGATCCGGATATGAATCCGAAGCTGAAGTTGGCAATCGGCAAAGCCAAAGATGCCAACATGCCCAACGACAATATCGATCGAGCAATCAAGCGCGGCACCGGTGAACTGGAAGGCGGCGAAGTCGACGAATTGACATACGAGGGCTACGGCATCGAAGGTGTGGCGTTCATGGTCGAGGTGTTGACGGATAACAAAAATCGTGCGCTTGCCGGAATCAAGAGTATCTTCAACAAGAATGGCGGATCACTCGCCCAGAATGGCGCGGTCTCGTGGCAATTTGACCAGAAAGGCTACCTGACGCTGAAAGCCGTCGAGGGGCAGACGATCGACTTTGAAGAGGTATTCATGGTCGCCGCCGAAGCCGGTGCAGATGATGTCGCCGATGAAGAAGGGACGATCACGGTCTATACCCCGCGCGAGCAGTTCGGCGCAGTTGAGCAAGCGCTCGCGGATGCCGGTTATAAAACCGACGAAGCCGAGTTGCGCTGGTTCCCGCAGAACGAGTTAGACGTGAGTAACAAGGTCGCAGTACAAAACATGCGCATCATGGAGAAACTAGAAGACCTAGACGACGTGCAAAGCGTCGCATCGAACCTGAATATCACGGATGCGATGGTGAAAGAATTCGAGTCCGCGTGATGTTGTCCTTAGGGATTGATCCCGGCACGGCAATCGTAGGCTACGGCTTAGTGCGTGAGCAGAATGATGGCACGCTGGAAGCGGTCGAATACGGGGTCATCCGTACCCCGTCGAAAACCCCGATGCCCGAACGCCTGACCACCATCTACGACAGCCTGACCGATCTCGTCGCCCAATATCAACCGGATAGCGTCGGGGTCGAGGAGTTGTTCTTCGCCCGCAACGTGACAACCGCGATCACGGTCGCGCAGGCACGCGGCGTGATCTTGCTGGCCTTACAGAAATCGAATATCGTCATCAACGAGTACAAGCCGAACGTCATCAAGCAATCGATCACGGGCTATGGCAGTGCCGATAAACCACAAATGCAAGAGATGGTACGTATGCTCTTAAATCTGGAATCGACTCCGCGACCGGATGATGCCGCTGATGGCTTAGCTGTCGCCATCACGAATATCAACATGGGGCGGTTGGGGGGCTATGATGTTGTGTGAGGAGTCGCCGACATGATCGCAAGTGTACAGGGAACGGTCGTCAGCAAAAGTGATGGGGCGGTCGTCGTGCTGATCGGCGGCGTGGGTTTGGATATTTTTAGCTCGCGCATGGCATTAGAGAAGTGCAACGTCGGCGATGATGTGCATCTTTTCACCCGTTTGATCGTCCGCGAAGACTCATTGACGCTCTACGGTTTCGCCAGCGAGCCAGAGCGCGATTTATTCGATGTATTGGTGAAGATCAGCGGCGTCGGCCCCAAGTTGGCGACGACAATTCTCAGCACCTTGAGTCTCGATAATCTGCGGCAGGCGGTTATCAGTGAGCGCACCGAAGTGCTGACGCATGTGCCGGGCATCGGCAAGAAGACCGCACAAAAGATCATGCTAGAACTCAAGGATAAATTGCCCGTCGGTCTGGATGCTATCCCCGCTGAGAGCTTTGATAATGACATCAATGCTGATGTGATGGACGCGCTAGTCACGCTGGGCTTCAGTGTGGTCGAAGCTCAATCAGCGGTGCAAGCCCTGCCGATTAATGCGCCTAACGAAGTCGATGAACGGGTGCGACTCGCGTTGCAGGCGATCAATAACTGATCGCATATTCACGACAAATAACAGGATGAATGTTTATGACGGATAAGCAAAGCATGATCGGCAAACGGGTGGATATACTGGATAAAGGCTGGATTGAACTTGTAGACCTGATGCCCCACCCTAGCGCAGATGTGTCTGGTGATCTAGCCATTGTCAACGCGGCACGAGTGAGCTTTTTAGGCGAAAGCAAAGGCGCAGAGCGCGATAAGAAGCTCTTGTTCTATCTCATGCGTCATCGGCACACATCACCTTTCGAGATGGTAGAATTTAAGTTTCGGGTGCGTGCGCCACTGGTCACATGGTGGCAGTGGGTGCGTCACAGAACAGCAAACTTCAACGCACAATCTGGACGCTATACGCCCTTTGCAGAGAACGATTTCTACGTGCCAGATGTCTGGCGCAAACAATCTAAAGATAACAAGCAAGCGAGTGATGGTCAGGTGACGGATGCCGAAGGCAAAGCTCTCACTACCGATCTTGTCCGTCACTACGAAGAAGGTTACCGTCTTTATCAACAGGCGCTTAATCAAGGCATCGCCAAAGAACAAGCGCGATTGTTCCTGCCCGGCTTCAGCGTGTACTATACGTGGGTCGTCAAGCAGGATGCTCACAATCTGATGCACTTCTTGAAATTACGCATGGCGCAAGATTCTCAATATGAGATTCGCGTGTATGCTAATGTTATCTATGAGCATTTCTTCAAGCCGGCCCTGCCGTGGACAACTGAAGCCTACGAGACCTATATGCTCAACCCATCAACGACATAACCTAACGCCGACCAACAGCATCGGCGTTGGTCGGTGTTAGCGAACGGAGATTATGTCACATCGTACTGATTGATCATGGCAGAGCCGCCGCGCTGGAAATACTCGCGCATGACGCTCCGCGCCGGTTCTTCGATGCCAACTTCGTCGATGGCTTCTAGCATGTATTGCACCCACAGGTTACGCAGGTGCGGCGTGATCGGGTACGGGTTATGACGCATCCGCAGGCGGGGATGCCCGCGCTCGTCCATATAAGTGCGGGGGCCACCCCAATATTGTGTCAGGAACAGGAACTGCCACTTCTTGCCGGGTTCAAGATCATCGGGGAAAATCGCCCGTAATTCTTCATCTGCTTCGACCTTTGCGTAGAACGCATCGACAAGCGCACGGATGGTGGCTTCACCACCGACCATGTCGTATATCGTGGGGTCATTTTGTGTCATGTTGAGTGCCTCTCTAAAAATTTGGCTTTACAATCAGTGTCACCACAGTACAATCCTAAGCCGATTGACAATCATTATCAGGCTTATAAGGAGCTAACTCAATGAAAAGTTTTAAGCGCAGTCTCAGGATAGGCATCCTGCTGACGCTTTTTATATCTAGTTTTGCGATCTCTGCACAGGATGACAATCCCGAAACGATCACAGTCTCCGGTTCGGGTATCGCGAATCCGCTGTTACAGGCTTTAATCGACGCGAGTGAGACCGATCTGAGTTTTGATCTCAACACGGTCGGGACGACGCAAGCCCTCAATGATTTTTGCGCGGGCATCACGCCGATGGCGACTGCCAGCCGCGTGATCAACATCGACGAGAATACGCTGTGCATCGACAATGATATTGATGTGGTTGAATTATTAATTGGTTATGAAGTCGTCGTGCTGGTACGCAATCCCGACGATGCTTTTTTGACATGCTTGACACAGGATGAACTGAATACCGTCTTTGCACCAAGTGCCAGCAATACGATTACCAACTGGTCGCAACTCGCGCCGGAAGGTGATGATGCCGCGACCGAGACAGACGCTGATACCGAAGCAGATGATGCTACGCCGACCTTTGCGGATGAAAGCATCGACGTGCTGTTACCGCCGGATACCACCGTCACCTATAATTTGCTGGATGAACTCGCAACTGGGTTCGGCTTCCGCAATGATGCGACAGTGAGCGCGATTCCCGACATCATCGACACCGTGAGCGCGACTAGCGGCGCAATTGGTGCGGTATCGCTAGCAGTGGCAGAAGATGCCGGTGAGGATGTACAGATTGTGGACATCGATACTGGCGCTGGATGCCAACGTCCGAGCGTTGACCTGATCGAACAAGCGGCGTATCCAGCGGCGTTGCCCCTGCTGGTTTATGTCAATCGCACTGCGCTGGACACGCTCCAGCCTTTCGTCGACGAAATCATCAGCGATGATGCTCAGGCTGTCGTGCAAGCGGCAGGGATGACACCGGCAAGCCTCGTCACTTTCGAGACCAACCGTCGCATTGTCAGTGGCGAAATCGAAGGGCAAGCCTTCAGCGCTGAGGAAACCGAATACAATATCGCCCCCAATCTCACGGGTGATGTGAGCGTCGGCGGTACAGCGCTCGCCTTCAACGTCGCCAACTCACACATCAGCCAGTTGACCAGCACCCGCCAAGAATTGACGATCACTACGGATTTCGTCGGCGACCGTCAAGGCATTGCGGATTTCTGTGCAGGTGAACTCGATATGCTATTCCTCGAAGATGATAGCTTGACCTGCCCTGAGGAGACGACCGCGCCGGTATTTGAGTCTTACGGTCTGGGGACGCTGGCAGTTGTCCTACTGAGCAACGAAGGTGATGATTATGCCACCTGCCTGACAACCGAGCAAGTCCGCGAAATCTGGCGCGCCGAATCGACCGAGACGGTGACCGCGTGGAATCAACTGGGCGAAGTCTTCCCAGAACAGGAGATGACACTCTTCGGGTTAAACGCCGGAGCCGTACTCGCAGATGTCATGCTGGCGCACGCGGACGGGGGCATCCCGCCGATTCGGGTCGATACTGAACAGGATCGCGACCCGTTATATCGGGCGGCGGCTGTTGCCAATGTCGAAGGTGCGCTGACCTATATGAGTTGGGTCGATTATCAGGATGTGCAAGCGAATGAACAAAGCGGCGTGCAATTAGTCGGTATCGATAGCGGCGAAGGGTGCATCTTCCCCACGGAGGAGACAATCACCGACGGTAGCTATCCGCTCAAACGCAGTCTGACGCTGTTCGTCAATCAAGCGGCGCTGGCAGGTGCTGATGTGCAGGCACTCGTCTGGACGACATTCGGCGAGCGCGCAACAGCAGTCTTGGAGACTGCGGATATATACGGCTTGGGCGAAGACGAGATTGCCCGCCTGCGCGACACCCTGCTGGTAGACTTCCGCGATGCGAGCGCACCGGAAACAGAAGCAGAAACAACAGGCGATGAAAGGCCGGATGTAGACGAAACAGAGACAGAAGCAGAAGCAAGCGACGTTGAACCTGACGCAAGCGCGGACGACAGCGCAGAGACCGAGACCGACACTGAAACAGGTGATGGTGCTGACGACGACTAAACCGCGCATATAGCACGCGCCGATATAACCACATGATAGCGTGGACAGTCCATCACCAGAGCCTAAAGTCTCTGACTGCTAACAAGGTAAGTCCACTGAAGGGACTAAGGCGCACCTCAGCGGGGTCAGAGCTATTTTAGATGGCTTCCCCGCCGCACCACTTAGCCGCGATGCTTCAGCTTGCGACGGAAAAGCGGCGCGACCACGTTATTTTGTAGTCGTGCCCACGCGCCTATACAGCATAATAACCCTCACATTGGATGTGGGGGTTTTTTGCGTCTCTGTGCTATACTGGGTGATATTTGAATGTATACAATAATCAAACAGTCCCCGTTTTAGATTGGAGTACATAATGCGCGGAGAACTCGTCGCGCTAGACTTAGAAACGACAGGCTTAGACGTCGAGAACGACTCGATTATCGAAATTGGCGCAGTACGTCTGCGCGATGGTGAAATTTTAGACGAATTCGGCATGTTGATTAATCCTGGGTTCGTCATCCCCGCTGAGACAACACACATCACGGGTATTCATCAGGATGATTTACGCCATGCCCCCCGCTTACCCGAAGCTCTGCCACAAATTAGCGAATTCGTCGGCGATGCGCCGGTCATCGCTCATAATGTGAGCTTTGACATCAGTTTTATGCGCCGCTTCGGCACGCTCAAAAAGAATTTACCGATCGATACATACGAACTGGCCTCTATTTTGTTGCCCCGTGTCCCACGCTACAGCCTATCTAGTCTATCCGCTGAGTTCGAGATTGATTTAGAGAACGCCCATCGCGCGCTCGATGATGCGCGGGCAACTGCAATCTTATACTGGGAACTGTGGAAGAAACTCACGGGCTTACCCCTGCATATCTTGCAAGAGATCAACCGTGCGATGACTAACATCACATGGGAGACCGGTGAAGTCTTTCGGGCGGCGCTGGCAACGGTAGAAGCTAGTACAAGCGCTGAGCCGGTGAGTGTGATTGATATTTTCGAGCCTCTGGAAAGCGACACACAGCCCCTCGCACCTGTCGCTGAGCCGCAATTACTGGATATCGAAGAGATTGTCAGCGCGTTGGGGGCTGATGGAACCTTGGCGCGCAATATCTTGAATTATGAGTATCGTGCCCAACAGGGCATCATGGCAAGCGCCATTGCCGAATCTTTCAATACTGATGAGCATCTGATTATCGAAGCGGGGACTGGTACCGGCAAATCGCTGGCGTATCTATTACCAGCGGCGCAGTGGGCCGTGACTAACAATCAGCGCGTCGTCATCTCGACCAATACGATTAACTTGCAAGACCAACTGATGAAGCACGATGTACCGGTAGTCGAGACATTAGTCAATGGCGAGCTGAAAGCCAGCGTCATGAAGGGACGTGGCAATTATCTCTGCCCGCGTCGTCTGGCGGCAGTGCGGCGACGCACCCCTGCCAATCTGGATGAATTACGGACGATGGCGAAGATTCTCGTCTGGTTGCAAGAGAGCCAAATCGGCGATCGCGGCGAGATTTCGTTACGCTCGTGGGAATACTTCGTGTGGAATCGGTTGAGTGCCGAGGACGAAGGATGCACGACCCATCGGTGTATGAGCCAGATGAAAGGCACATGCCCGTACTATAAAGCACGCAAACGCGCCGAATCATCGCATATTGTGATCGCTAATCACGCCCTACTGATCAGCGATGCCGTATCTGAGAATCGCGTCTTGCCTGAGTATGATTATCTGGTCGTCGATGAGGCTCATCAACTCGAAGATGCGATCACATTCGGACTCAGCACGCGCCTCGATATGTTAGGCTTGCTTCGTCGTCTCAGTGATCTAGGCGGCATCAATCGCGGTCTGCTTGGTGACTTGTTGCGGAGTGTGCGCGACGGTGCGCCCGATAAGATTGCTCTGCGGCTTGAGGCGTTCATCCAGAATATCAGCGATGCTGTCAAAGCCGCTGAAATCCACACGCGCAAGTTCTTCAATGCGGTTTACCAATTCACGATCGACAGCCGATCAGATCGTATGTCGAAAATTCGCATTGACGATAAGCGGCGTAATCACGGCGCGTTCAGCAATGTGAAGGGCGCGTGGGAAACTTTGGCGGATTTTCTTGAGGCAATTGTCGAAGCGATGGACGAACTCGCCAACGCCCTCACGAAATTGGAGAAATACAAGATTCAGAGTTACGACGATCACATGCACGCAGCGACGGCGGCTGTGCGTAACCTGCGCGAGTCGTATCAGCATCTTCTGGCACTCGTACAAGCGCCAGATGCAAGCGTGATCTACTGGATCAATAACGCCAGTTCTGCCGAGTATATGTCGGTGCAGTCTGCGCCTCTGCACGTCGGATCGTTGATGGAAGAATACATCTGGCATCAGAAGAAATCAGCAATCTTGACCAGCGCCACCCTGACTACTGCCGGTTCGTTCGATTTCATGAAGCATCGCCTTTATGCCGACGACGTGAAAGAGTTTGATCTCGGTTCACCTTTCGATTATAAAGAATCAACGCTGGTCTACGTGCCGGATGATATTCCTATGCCCAACGAGTCGGGGTATCAGCGCGCGGTCGAGCGTGGCATTGTCGATTTAGCGGCGGCGCTTGATGGGCGTGTGCTGGTGCTGTTCACCAGTTACACCCAACTGCGCGAGACCGCGGCGAATATCTCGCCACGCTTAGCATTGGGGAATATCACCGTGTACGATCAGGCGACGGGCGGCAGTCGTGAATCCTTGCTCGATAGCTTCAAATCGACTGAAAAAGCGGTCTTGCTAGGGACGCGGAGCTTCTGGGAGGGTGTGGACATCCCCGGCGAAGATTTAAGCGCGCTGGTGATCGTGCGCCTGCCCTTCGCCGTGCCGACTGATCCGGTCTTCTCGTCACGCTCGGACGGGTATCGTGATGCCTTTCAAGAATTCGCCGTGCCAGAAGCGATTCTGCGCTTCCGGCAGGGCTTCGGGCGTTTAATCCGCACGCAGACCGATCGCGGGGTGGTGGCGCTTCTCGATAGTCGCGTGATTAACAAATCCTACGGCATGAAGTTCTTAGAATCACTGCCGGATTGTACCTTGCAATATGGTAAATTGGCAGAGATCGGTAAAGTAACCGAGCAATGGTTAAAACTGGACAAATCGTAAACGAGCGAATGGACAAACGCGGATATGATGACGCCAGCAGGTAAAGAATGTAAGCACTACTACGAGGATTTCCATCGCGGGCGTAATGTACAGGAGTGTCGCTTGAACAAGCTGAATCCGGAGTCGCAGAAGTGGCATCCAGATGATTGCGGGCGGTGTCCAGTGCCGGATATTTTGCGGGCCAACGCTGATCCTGATCTCGAGCTGAAGATCACGATCAAGAGCGGGTTTCTGGGCTTCGGGCGGCGCGTCGAAGTCGAAGCCTTCGATGGGCGCACGGGCGACCCGATCGACGATCCCTATGTGGGTAAGGTTGATCCCGATAACCCGGGGCTGGAGATTTTCCGCCAAGCATTAGAAGACGACGACGATGATTAAAGCGGTACTCTTAGATCTCGATAACACGCTGATTCGCAACCCTGATCGGGCATTTGCGACTGGCTTCTTACAGCATTTCGAGCGATATATGCAGGAGACCATCGGCATTTCGAGATCAGGAGCGATCTTCCGGCAGGCGATAGAAGCCCTGAGCAAGCAGGATCGTCAGGGTGACACGCGCAATAGTGATCTCATCACGGCAATGCTCGCGACGGCTAGCGACGGGCGCATTGACCAAGTGCAAGCCCAACAAGCCCTGACGACTTTCTACAGCGATGTTTATCCCGCGCTCGCGCCTTGCATTGCGCCGATTGCCGGCGTTGCGGATTTGATTCGACGCTTACACGATGCCGGCTATGCCTTGGTGATCGCCACCAACCCGATCTATGCCCATGAAGCAATTAAACGCCGGATGCAATGGGGACAATTACCACTCGATGAAACGCTCTATGCGCTCATCACCAGTGCCGATAACATGCACTTCAGCAAGCCTGACCCAGCATATTACGCCGAGATTCTGGGGCGTGTCGGCATTGAGCCGGATGAAGCGATTATGGTCGGCGACGGCACGCGCAACGACATCGCCCCCGCCCAGACCATCGGTTTACATACATATGCGTTGGGTGAGAAGGACATCCACGATTTTGCCCGTGAATTCGATTTACAGCGCACGGCAGTGGCTGTCCACACCTATCGTCCAGAGATGATGATTCCGCAATTACGGGGGAATATCGGCGCGTTATACGGCTTTTTAGAGCAAGTCCAGCCGGCCTTCTGGACACAGCGCCCTGACCCGCAGGAATGGTCGATTTTGCAGATTCTATGCCACCTGCTGACTGCCGAAGCCCACAACGAACGTCCGCGCCTCCAGCGCATTCTGGAAGAAGATAATCCCTTCATCACTGCCCCACCCCCGCCGGGACCAGACATCCCGACCTGTGATGAGGATGGCTTTCGCATTGCAGACCATTTGAAGCATGCTCGCCGGCAGACAATCGACCTGCTTGCCGCGCTACAGTCTGAGCAATGGCAACGGCGGGCGCGTCACAGCATCTTCGGGTTAACGACCCTGCTTGAGATGGCGTATTTCACCGCTCAGCACGATCGTCTGCATCTCAATCAGTTATGCCAGACGATCGGACGTTGTGAATGAGCGTTAGAAGCAGGCACATACTCGTTACAAGATGGTTCGTATTTCTGAACTCACTTGTGTGTTGCTTTTATCGCCTTCGCCCCTGTGCTATCATACGTGTGAGAGACAGCAACACGCCTCATGGGTGGTCGAGCAGATCGACAACAGGAGCATCTATATTTACACATTTGATGAACGGGTGATTCAGGGATGGATACGGCACCATTGCGCGTTTTAGTCACAGCACCGGAATATGATTGGTTACAACAACTTGAACAGCTTTTGGTTGCGACGACCTACCACGTGCTGACGACTGATTCTTGTGATGATGCGTATGCGATTTACACCCGTCAAGCCGTTGATGCTGTCATTGCGCTCGTCAGTCCTGAAGCGCTCGATTTTTTCCAGCGTTTGCGGCAAGAGCAGACTAATAGCCTGCTGATACTGGTTTTGCCACACCAGCAATCGACATACAGCGACCTCGCCAAACAAATCGCTGATATTGTGATCCCGCCCCCGCCCGAACAACTTGACCTAATCCTGATGCTCCAGCTCGAAAATCGTAAATTACAGGACGATAATCAACATCTACGCCAGACTCTGCGCGAGAGCGAAGAAGCGCGCAACGAGACCGAATTGCTGAAGAACGCCATTGTACGCAATGTCTCGCATGAATTACGCACACCCTTGTTACAGGTGAAATCTGCGGTGGCGATGATGAACGATGCTGACGACCTGAGCAAATTGATCTACTATGCTGAAAGCGCAGTTGCCAAGCTCGAGAGCAGTGTGAAGAACATCACCTTGCTCGGCACAAGCCTCGACATCAAGCCTAACCCTATCATCCTGCGCGATTCGATTGCTTCAGCCCAGCGCGAGTTACGCCGCATCTGGACGCATCGCAACGATGTTGAGCGCATCCACCTGCACATTGATGATCAGTTGCCGCCGGTACTCGCCGATAAACAAGGCTTGAACACCGTCATGCAATTGTTGATCGATAACGCGCTCAAATTCAGTCAAGAGCAAAACACACCAGTCGAAGTGATTGGTCGTTTGGAAGGCGACGACATTTATATCGCTGTACGCGATTATGGTATTGGGATCAAGCCTGATAAATTACAGAAAATCTTCGATACGTTTTACCAGATTGATAGCTCTAGCACGCGCCCTTACGGCGGCACGGGAGTAGGGCTAGCGATTGTGAAGCTCATTCTCAAGCGCCATCACGCCGCGATTCAAGTCGAGAGCCAGCATAAGAAGGGTAGTACATTCTGGTTTCGGCTTCCGGCAGTCGATATAACAAAGCTCTGATAAGACAATCGATCACGTATAATTCGTATCTTACACTGCGTCATTAACATGAAAGCAAAAGATAATTGGGTTCTTTCGTATCTTGCGTGGTCAAGCTCTTTTTGTTCCCTTTTTGAAAAAAGGGAACGCCAAAAACTTTTGCTTTTTTGAACGCATAGCGTTCAAAATGAACAAGGTTAAGGAACGACAGTTCTTTGTGGGGAGCGGGGGCAACGCCCCTGCAACAAAAACCACGCGAAATCCCAAAGAGCCGATAATTGCTTCGTTTGATGATGACCTGAGCAACGGTGCATGAGTGCGGTGTGTGAATTATTTCACATACCCTAGAATCCACGTTAATAATTTTCTCAGATTCGTTGACTCAGGGGGTTTTTCGTGTACAATAGATTTAAATAGTTATAAACGTAACAAACGTTAAACACGATATGAATGAGGTCACTAATGACTATTCAGGAGCTGAACCAACCGACCACGCGAGTCGATAATACGCTAATCAACAAGGGTTTGCAACTTGTAGAAGATGAGATGTTCAATGTTGTCAGCAGTGAGGTGAAAGTCCTGCGGGATGCCAGTCAACATATCCTGAGTGCCGGCGGTAAACGGGTGCGTCCGCGTCTGGTTTTGTTGAGCTACCTTGCTAATGGAGGCACGGATGTCGCCCATGTGGCACGTCCGGCGGCGGCAGTTGAGCTAATCCACACTGCAAGCGTCGTTCATGATGATATTAACGATCATGGCGTTGTACGGCGCGGGCAAGTCTCCGTTAATGCGCGTTGGGGGCGGACATTTGCCCTGCTGACGGGCGACTTCCTATTTACAGCCGTCTACGAATTGATGGCACCGTATGGCACGCTCAATGTCGATCTCGCACGGGCGGCAACAGCCCTTGTCGAAGGTGAGACCTTGCAAGCGGCGGCGGTGAAGAATAACGAGTTTACCCGCGAGAACTACGCTCGCATCATCGGCTTGAAGACCGCGGCACTATTTCAAGCGGCGACTGAAATTGGCGCGAAGCTCGCTGATGCGTCGGAAGAAGTGATCGACGCGATAGGCCAATACGGGTATAACATCGGGCTAGCATTCCAGATTATCGACGATGTACTCGACATTGTGGGCGATGAAGAACAACTGGGCAAAACAGCCGGCATTGATCTCGATCAGGGTCGTGGGTTTGTCGCTGTGCAGGATAATGGCAGTGACCCGATGACATCAATCAAACGCAAGGTGATATCTGGCGATTATATCCAAGAAGCCCAACAACAAGCAGAAGCACTCGCCCAATTAGCGGTGTCGATGCTGGATGTGTTGCCAGATAACGAAGCCAAAGACGAATTGATCGCGCTAGCGGACAAAGTCGTCAATCGCAACTGCTAAATCTGATGACTAGCGCACGACACTGGACGTAGCCCTACATGCTACGTCCTTTTTGATTCGAACACTCTGGGATGTCGCGTTGTATGCCGTGTGTGTCACTCTGTTCAAAACTTGGTTATGATTATCGTACACAGAGACAACTGACGAACAAGGAGACGAAGACATTGTTCAAAGTGACGGATATTGAGACCACGCGTAAAATCGAAGAAGCGGCGGATGCAGATGGCTACAGCTATCAAGCGATGATGGAGAGTGCCGGACGCGCAACGGCAGACCGCGCGTTGAGCATCCTCGCAGGCATCGATAATCCGCGCGTGACGGTACTCGTCGGCGCAGGTAACAACGGCGGTGATGGGCTGGTCGCGGGCTTGCTATTGGCGCAGGATAATGACGATGCGGACGTGCGCTTCTACTTGTTGAAAGCGCGCGATGACGATTACATGACTGTCGCGCGCGAAGCGGGGATGTTCATTGCGCTCAGTGATGATGACGGTGATAAGCGCGTGTTACGCAATATGGTCGCCAGCAGTGATCTGGTGATCGATGCACTCTTCGGCATTGGTGTGCGCTTGCCTATTCGTGACGATGCCCAGAAAATCCTACGACAGGCGAATGCGGCTATCAATCAGCGCCGCCGCGAACACCCTGAACAACTGACGGTAACCCTAAATGCTGGTGGGCAAATCCCACAAGCGCCACCGATTTACGTTCTCGCAGTCGATTGTCCCAGCGGGCTGGATTGTGACACGGGCGACCTCGACAAAAACGCGATTCCTGCCGACGAGACGATCACGTTTATCACGGCGAAGCGCGGTCAATTTTTATTTGAGGGCGCATCCGCAGTCGGCAAGTTGACAGTTGCAGACATCGGCATCTCACGACGGCTCGATCCCTATCAAGCCGTACAAACAACTGTCGCTGATGCCGATCACGTACAGTCATGCTTGCCCACACGCGCACCGAACACCCACAAAGGCACATACGGGCGGGCGCTCGTCGTCGCGGGTTCGGTGAATTACATCGGTGCCGCCGCCCTCTCAGCACAAGCCGCCTATCGTGCGGGGGCGGGGTTAGTGACCGTCGGCGCGCCTAATCTGGTGATCCAAGCGCTGGCAGGGCGTTTGATCGAAACAACATGGGTGTTGTTGCCCCATGATATGGGCGTGATCGCAGAAGGCGCGGTTGATGTGCTGGCGAAAGACATCAATCAGATGAAATCGCTCTTAATCGGTCCCGGGTTAGGCACGGAGAAAACCACGCGTGAGTTTTTGCAAGCACTGCTCCAACGACCAACACAAGCGGCGAAAAAGCCAGCCAAGCGCAAGCTCGGTTTCCAAATGGCGACAGCTGATGACTCCGATACAGCTGAGGACGACACAATCACATTACCACCGATGGTGATCGATGCGGATGGCTTGAATTTGCTAGCAGACATCGAATCGTGGTGGACGCTGCTACCAGAACAGACAATTATCACACCACATCCGGGCGAGATGGCGCGCCTTACTGATACGACCACCGATGAGATACAGGCGAACCGCTGGCAGATGGCGCAGGATAAAGCGCGTGAGTGGGGTTGTATTGTGATGTTGAAGGGCGCGCATACAGTGATCGCCGCGCCGGATGGACAGCTGACCGTCTTACCCTTCAAGACTGATGCGCTCGCCACTGCGGGGACAGGCGACGTGCTAGCCGGCTTGATCGTGGGTTTGTTAGCACAGGGAGTCGCGCCGTTTGATGCGAGCGTTGCCGCGGGCTATCTTCACGGATTAGCAGGGACGATCGCAGGTGACAAGTACAGTACTCGAACGGTGGTTGCCAGTGATGTGTTGGCAGAAATCGGCACCGCCTATCGTCAGATTGATGCCTAGCTAAGAAGCATCTCGCCGCCGACTGCGACGCTGGCGCGCAAGTGCTTTGCCCTCAGCGATGCTTTCCTTAGCCGGATCGCTTTCGATGCGGTCTTTGATGCCCTGACGCGTATCGTCACCGCGCTTAGGTACGTTGAACAACCAGACAATCGCACCGGTGAAAAAACCAACAATCAGGCCCCAGAACAACAGGCCATCATCGAAGCGTGACATGATCGCTTGGTCGTCGCTAGCATCCGGTGTGGTTGTATCATCTGCGTCTGGGATCGGCACAATCTCACTCATCAGTCTTTGAGTCTCCCGATTCTGGTGGACGTTGTAAAATGCGCGTGATGTGTGCAATCTGGCGCAGGAAAACAATCAAGCCGGCGAGAAAGGATTGTACGCGTATAATCGGCTCTACGCCGCGTTTTTGTACGAATTCGGTCGTCGTACGCACGTTTTTGATCGCCGCGCGCGTGTCGCGGGTAATCGGTTTGACTTCACTCCGTAGCAAATTGACGAAACGCGCAATCTGTATCAACAGTACACCGATGCCGATGATGATCGCAATTGCTGAAATCGACAGCGCGACTGTGAATAAATCCTGCACATAGATGAGCCATGTCGCCGCACTGCGCCCCAGTGCCAGAGCTAAAATCAAGCCGATGATGAAAATGCCGAGATATAAGCCGACAAACGCCAGCACAGCGATCACCGTCACGCGCTGGAACGACCAGCTATTTTCCTGTGACTGTGATTCTGCGTTGGGTTCAGAAGGTGTTGAATCTGCCATAGTGTCCCTTATCATGTTGCGCGACGACGCTCGGTTGTGAAGACGAGGGCAACGATGAGTGTGATCACAGCACCACCCACCGCCGGAATGATATGCAAGTCACCGATGGTCATCATCTCCCACCCGATGGAACGTCCGGCGGCTTGACCCATCGCGAAGCCCACCCAACTGGCTAATAAGAAGAGCGCAAGCCGACGTGCCCCCCCGCCGAGTAGAAGATGAAACCCAGCCCCGATGAGCGTCGACAGCACAAATGAGAATACAACTAACGGGTTGAGCATCATATGTTGCCAATTAAGCTAGTGGCGGTTACAATTTTGTCGCATAGTTTAACACACATCAGACAATTAAGCACGCACGGAAGCCCTATGACCACCGTAATCGATCATGCTATCGCTATCCCAACCAAGCAAACGAATGTCTGGGAGATTCTCAGCGATTTAACCCAGAATACCTTGTGGCAAGCAGACTGTGATGATGTCACATTCTTGACGACCATGCACGACGGGCGCGGCACGCGCTGGCGTAATATCTCGCCCGTGGGTCGCGAATACGTCATCGAGATTACAGCGTGGTACGATGGACTAGGCTATGAGTATGTGATTGTCGATGGCGTGCCTTATTCCGAGAATCGCGGACGGATTCGTCTGCAAGAAGCACCGGAAGGCACGGTTGTCCAGTGGACATTCAGCTATGAGATGTCCGGCTTATTGGCAGGTTTACGCAATTCAATGGGGACGAAACGTGCCGTCGAGAACGATATTATCGATAGCCTGCGTAATCTCTACAATTACATCAAGCATCTGCGCGGTGATGAAGCCTTCGACGCGAACGAAGCCAAGTCTTTGATGCGCGAAGCGCCGGATGTCGAAGCGCGGGCGAAATATCAACCGCGGCATCCATCGTCCGTCAATATCGACAAAGTGCCGGACGACATCACACCCCAGCAGGCTACCCCGCCCGAAGCTGAACCGGTCGCACAATCACGCCCACTAGACGAGGATGCGCGTTATATGCCGCCCGCAGATTTCAAAATCAGCGAGCCGCCCGTCGCCGAAGATGACACACGGCCCAATCCCAAAACATCACAAGAGATGGACAGCGTTCCAGATACACCGCAACAAGATACAGTCAACGAACCGGATTTCTTGCAGGGGCTACCGACCGCTGAGCAAGTATCATCGGCATCGGATGTGGACGAAGCGACTCCCGCTGAGCCAGTACCCAAGAAGCCGGCAAGTGCAGAACAACCCGCGCGTGAAACACCGGAACCGACCTCATCGCTGTGGTTGGATGATAAGCCTACAACCGAACCGACACGCGCAGATGCAACAATTCCCGAACCACCTGTTGATGCGCGCGATACGGGCAGTGTCAGCGTGTTTGACGTCTTCGGGCTGGAAAAACCTAGCGAAACCCAGCAGATGAAAGCTCTGAGACAAGCTCAAATCGAGCGAGCGAGCGATGACATCCAAGCACCTGCGCCATCCCGTCGGCGTGTGGGTTTGCGCGCCAAGCTCCGCGCTCAACAGGTCAACGTGCGACTGCCGATAGCACAAGAATAAACAAAAACACCCCATCGAAAGATGAGGTATTATCTGTTAGTGGGTGGATGAAGGGACTTGAACCCTCAACCACTTGAACCACAATCAAGCGCTCTGCCGTTGAGCTACATCCACCATATAACTACTCGAACAGTATAGCATGCGAAAATGGTGATTGCTAGTGCGAATCTGCACTTTTATGGAAGACAACCAGCTGAGCCGTGCTGTGTGGGCAGGCTTCTTGATGGGCGCTGATGTGGAAGCCCACATCAGCGAAGTAGGTCGCAAGATCGACGTCGGCTGCTTCACGCTGTCCGGTGATGCGATACAACCACTCCAGAAAACGCTTGATAGCACCATTGCCCGTCAGCACGCCGTTGAGGACGACAACATATCGTCCGCCTGGCTTCAAGACGCGATAGGCTTCGCGCAGAGATTGCGGCTCAGTGACGAAGCTCGTCGGGAAGGTGCTGACCAACGCCGCAATCGAAGCATCGGCATAGGGCAAGCGTTGCGCCATCCCCCGTGCGAGATCAGCGCGTTGCCCGGCACGTCGTAATTTACGCTGAGTAATACGCCCCATGTAGGGTGATAAGTCGTATCCAAGCGTGCGATAACCGGCGGCTTGCAAGGTCGTCTGCAAATCACCTGTGCCATGAGCAATTTCTAATACGATGTCGGTCGCCGTCGGCGAGGGTAGATAATGCAAAGCCGTCTGTTGCCAGCATGACCACTGACCCAATGAGACAGCTTTGCTCACCCAATCGTAGGTGAACGCCATCTCGTTATACAACAGACGAAAACCGAAGCCCACGAAGCGCCACCAGACATTTGCCGACTCACACTTCATCGGATCGCTTTCAAGATTGTATCCGGCTCATCAGTGATGATGCCGTTGACACCCATTAACTTCAAGCGGCGCGCAACTGCCGGATCATTGACTGTCCACGCGTTAATGAGGTGTTTGCTCTCGCGCGAGAAGCTGATCTGTGCTTCGTTAATCATTGAATAGTGCAGGTGACGCGCATCATATTCTGCAATGCCCATCAGCATCTGTGTTTTGCCCGCCATCGTCTCCGGTGATTGTAGATACCCTAATGGCACATCCGGGAGCAAGCGTCGCATCCGCTTCAACACAAGCGGATTGAACGACGATACGATCACCCGTTGCGCCATCCCGTGAGCGGTGATGGTATCCGCGACGATTTTTTCGATACCAGTTTCGATCTTATCGAAGTGCTTGATCTCGACGTTGACGATCAGTTTATCGCCCACCGCCGCAAAGACTTCACCAAGTGTCGGGATGCGGGTGCCCGCAAATTGCGGATCGAACCATTGTCCAGCATCCAGTTCTTGTAGTTGTGCCAGCGATAACTCAGCGACTGCCCCCGTGCCATCGGTGGTCGCATCCACATCAAAATCGTGAATGACAACCGGTTGGCTATCGGCAGACAGTTGCACGTCTAGCTCGATACCGTGCGCGCCCTGCGCTAGCGTGCGTTCAAAGGCGGGGATTGTATTCATCGGTGCGCTCGCCGATGACCCACGATGCCCAAAAACCAGCACGTCGCCGTTATAGTGTTGCTTGAGGGTTTCTATAGCACCCATGACCTAGCCCCCTACGTGTATAACGATCAATATTGCATCTATTATACCGTGAAGTGCCTCATTCGACATCTAATTCGACTTGTACTTCGTCAGCTTCGACGCGCACCGGAAAAGTCTTGATGGCTTTATACGCCGGTGCGGAGAGGGCGTCGCCAGAGCGAATATCGAACCACGCGCCGTGCTTCGGGCATTCTAGCGAGCAACCGTCTAGTTGCCCGCCATCTAGTTCATATTCCGCGTGGCTACACATATTCTCGACAGCGTAGAATGTGCCATCGACGTTGAACAGGATGATACTCAAACGATCAAGATCGAAGACTTCCCGACTGCCAGCAGGGAACTCATCGACCGTGCCAAAAGTTACAAATTGCTTCGCCATGCTTACTCTGTATCCTCAACTTGTTCCCACGTCTTTTGCCCCAGTGAGCCGACAATCAGCACCTTCAGGGGCAAGGTCGCACATTTGACGCGGTTGATGGTCAATGAAAGCCCGATCATATCGAAGATCATCTGTTTGTCGAGCGCCTGCGCGTCAGCCATCGACATGCCGACCAGCTTTTCGCCGAGCATCGACGCTGATGCCTGGCTGATAGCACAGCCCTCGCCATCCCAGCCCACACGTTCGATCATATTTTGATCGTTGACGTAGAGCGTCAGGCGCAGGCGATCCCCACAGAGCGAGTTATGCTCCTCATGGTCGAAGTGCGGGTCATCGAGCAAGCCCCAGTTACGCTGATTGCGGGCATGATCGAGAATGATTTCACGATACATATCTTCCATAACAATATCGTCCTTTATCGTCAAATGACGAATGTTGTCTTTGCTTTTTCGAGTGCATCTACTAGGCGATCCACTTCATCGAAGGTGTTATAGATGTAAAAGCTCGCCCGTGCGGTCGCATGCGTGTTGAAGCGGTCATGCAGGGGCATCGCACAGTGATGACCAGCACGCACGGCGATTCCGTCCGCGTCCAGCATCTGCGCGACATCGTGCGCGTGGATGCCATCCACTGTGAAGGCGGCAACAGCACCCTTCTGATTGGGGTTTTGCGGCCCGTAGACCGTTACACCTTGCACATCTGCGAGGCGCGCCAGCGCGTATTCAGTAATCATGCGCTCGTATTGGTGAACATTCGCCATGCCGAGCGCACTCAGATAATCGACCGCGTAGCCCAGTCCGATGCCTTCAGCAATACTGGGTGTGCCAGCCTCGAACTTATAGGGCAGATCATTCCATGAACTGCCGTCTAGTGTCACGCGAGAGATCATATCGCCCCCGCCTAAAAACGGCGGCATCGCCTCGAGCAGATCACGCTTGCCGTACAGGATACCAATACCGGTCGGGCCAGCCATTTTGTGACCGCTGAACGCGAAGAAGTCGCAATCCAGCGCCTGCACGTCAACCGGCATGTGTGGCACGCTTTGTGCGCCATCGACCAGAATTAGCGCACCAGCAGAGTGTGCCAGTTGCGCCATCGCCTGCACTGGATTGACCGTGCCTAGCACGTTCGACGAATGAACGACGGCCACCATTTTCACCGGCTCATCAGCGAGCAATTGCCGATAAGCCGCCATGTCGAGCGTGCCATCATCCAGCACAGGAATATACTTCAGCTGAAAGCCTTTTTCATGGGCGAGCATCTGCCATGGCACGATATTGGCATGGTGTTCCATAACGGTCGATAACACGACATCGCCTTTAGTCAAGTTAACACGTCCCCACGTCTGCACGACGAGGTTGATACTCTCGGTCGTGCCGCGCGTATACAGGACTTCGCGGTGGTTATCCGCGTTGATGAACGCTTTCATCTTCTTGCGGGCTTGTTCGTAGGCTTCAGTCGCCTGTTCGCTGAGTTTGTGAATGCCACGATGAACGTTCGCGTGGTAGGTTTCGTAGTAGGTCTGCATCGCGTCGATAACCATACTCGGTTTTTGACTAGATGCAGCATTATCGAGGAAAATCAACGGTACATCATCATGGTGCATTTGCTGTAATATGGGAAAATCCGCCCGAACGTGATCAATGTCGTAGGGCAGAGCTTGGTTACTGATGGTCATGAGGCATAAATCTCCAAAACTTATCTTGTACTTATTTTAACAAAAAATGAGCAATATTTCAGGCGAATATATGTCATAGGCTCTTTGGGACTTCGCAAAGAACCATGTCATATCTATCATAGTAATTCAGCAATCAAAAAGGCGCACCCGCAGGCACGCCTATTTGAGATGTGGTTTCGCAATGCGTTAACCGACGATCTTCGCTTCGATTTCTTCCATCAGGCGATCGCGCACCCGTTCAAAGGGAATGCGTTGCAGTAGCTCATCGAAGAAGCCCTCAATCACCATCAGTTCAGCCTGTGGACGCTCGATCCCGCGACTCATCAGGTAGAAGATCGGCTCTTGTTCCAGCGTGCCGAAGGTCGCCGCGTGCGAGCAAGCGACATCATCCGCTTCGATTTCCAAGCCGGGGATGCCGTCCATACGCGCGTCGTCGCTGAGGACAAGATTACGGCAAACCTGATAGCCATCGATCCTCTGCATCTGCGGTAGTGACTTAATCATCCCTTGCCAGAGTGTACGTGCGGTATCACGCGCCGCGCCCTTGAACAAGAGATCAGAGTATGTCAGCGGTGCGTTATGGTTCTGCTGGGTATCTAAATCGAAAAACTGGTTCTTATCAGCGAAGAAGAAGCCCGACACACGCGCTGTCGTGCCTTTGCCTTCGATGTCAACTTCGATGAAGGCTTTGGTCAGGCGACTGCCCATGTTACCGATGATCCAATCCAGATTCGCATCACGACCGACGACTGCGCGCTGATGACTGAATTCATAGGTCTGGCGATTCCATTCTTGCAAGGACACATAGCGCAAGTTCGAGGCATCGCCGGCAATCAATTCGGTTGCCCCGATGTACGAACTGTGCTTCTCGCCTGCGGCGCTGGCATAATCGACCTGTACGGTTGCCTGTGCATTTTCTTCGACGACGACCAGCGTATGACCAAGCGACGCGCCATCATGCGTGTTGTAGATGACAACGTGCATCGGCAGTTCAGCGACTTTGCCGCGAGGCACATGGACAAACGCACCGTAGTTCCACATCGCGGCGTGCAGAGCGGCAAATTTGCCCATATCAGGCGTGACAGCTTTGGTGGACAGGTTCGCTTGCACCAATTCGGGGTGTTCTTGCACAGCAGTTGCCAGATCGGTGAAGATCACACCGGCGTCTGTCAGTTCCGGTGCTATTTCGTGATGGACAACTTTGCCATCAACGATCACCAGCAACCCGCCCTGCTTATCACCGACGAGTGGTTCTAATTGCTTTTGCGGCACGGTGTCCGCGCTCGCCCCATTCGGGCTAGTGATGACATCTGCTTCGTCCCATTTGATAGTACGATAATCTGTACGCCGCCACTCTTCTTCTTTGTCGGGCATGGGCAAGCCTTCATAGGTCTCCCATGCAGAGAGGCGCAGATCGCGCAACCATTGCGGTTCATTCATTTTTTCGCTCAATGCCTCGACATCCGCCTGTGTGTAGCGCGGTTGCGCCGGGGCATCAGACCGGCGTTTTACAACGACCACCGTTTGTCTACTCCTTGTGTGTTATCTATTGTTGATACGCAGGGGCGAAGCATGCTTCGCCCCTGCGGTATGAGTTGTATTTGTAACGGGATACGTTACCCGATCGACCCTTCCAGTTGGATCTGGATGAGGCGGTTCATCTCAAGCGCGTATTCCATCGGCAGTTCTTTCACCAGCGGCTCAAGGAAACCGTTGACGATCATCGCGTTGGCTTCGTCTTCGCTCAGACCGCGGCTCATCAGGTAGAAGAGTTGATCTTCACCGATCTTGCTCACCGATGCTTCGTGCCCCATCGTGACATCTTTGGCATCCACTTCGATCGTGGGATACGTGTCCGAGCGGCTGTAATCATCGAGCAGGAGCGCGTCACAGACGACGTTGCTCTTGACGTGATCAGCACCTTCGTCGATCTTCAGCAGACCGCGATAGCTGGAACGACCGCCATCCTTGCTGATCGACTTGCTGATGATTTGGCTAGTGGTGTTAGGCGCGAGATGTGTGATCTTCGCACCGGCATCTTGATGTTGACCCTTACCGGAGAATGCGATCGACAGTACTTCGCCGTGTGCGCCTTCACCCTTGAGGATCACTGCCGGATACTTCATCGTCAGGCGGCTACCAAGATTGCCATCGACCCATTCCATGGTCGCGTTCGTCTCAGCAACAGCGCGCTTGGTGACGAGGTTATAAACGTTATTCGACCAATTCTGGATGGTCGTATAGCGGCAACGCCCGCCTTCTTTGACGATAATCTCGACGACGGCGCTGTGCAGGCTGTCGCTACTGTAAGTCGGCGCGGTGCAACCTTCGACGTAGTGAACGTATGCGCCTTCATCGACGATGATCAGTGTGCGCTCGAACTGACCCATATTCTGCGTGTTAATGCGGAAGTAGGCTTGGAGCGGCATTTCAACATGGACACCGGGCGGCACGTAGATGAAGCTCCCACCTGACCACACAGCCGTGTTCAGCGCGGCGAACTTATTGTCATTGTACGGGATGATCGTCGCGAAGTATTCTTTGACGATTTCAGGATATTCGCGCAGGCCGCTATCCATATCGAGGAAGAGCACGCCTTTGTCTTCGAGATCCTGACGAATGTTGTGATAGACGGACTCGCTATCGTATTGCGCGCTCACACCTTGCAGATACTTGGCTTCTGCTTCGGGGATGCCGAGGCGATCGAAAGTGTCCTTGATTTCTGGCGGCACTTCGTCCCAATCGCGTTCGGTCTTGTCGGTAGCACGCACATAATAGTAGATGTCGTCATAGTCGATCTGACCAACATCACCACCCCATTGCGGTGTCGGGCGGCTTTCGAATTCGCGGTAGGCTTCCACGCGGATGTCAGTCATCCATTGCGGTTCGTTCTTCATACGGCTAATCCCGCGCACGAGGTCTTCCGAGATGCCTTTTTCGCTGACGTAAGCGTATTTCACATCATCATCATGGAAACCGTAGGCTTCGTCATAAGTTGCACGAACGTCTTTTAAGGAACTTTCTTCTTGTGTTAGTTGCTTTTCACTTGGGACAAAGTTCATATCAGTCATTTGTGATTACCCTTGCTAAATTCAGATCGTGTGCAGGTTAAGCGGTTTCAGGCTGACTGTGCTTCTCACGAAGCCATTCGTAGCCTTGTTCTTCTAGTTGTATGGCAAGTTCAGCACCACCACTTTCGACAACGCGCCCGTTAAGCATCACATGCACGTAATCGGGGTTGACGTATTCCAGCATGCGTTGGTAGTGCGTGATGACCAGTGTACCCATATTGGGGCCGGTGAGCTTTTGCACACCCTCAGCCACGATGCGAAGCGCATCAATATCGAGACCGGAATCGGTTTCATCGAGAACGGCGATTTTCGGCTCGAGCGTTGCCATTTGCAGGACTTCAGCCCGCTTCTTCTCACCACCGCTGAAGCCTTCATTGAGGTAACGTCCAGCGAAGCTGTGGTCGATGCCGAGTGAGTTCATCTTCTCGCGCAGGAGACGCACGAACTTAGGTATTGCAATGCCCTTGCTATCGGGGTCTTCTTCTTTCATACGCGAATTAATCGCCTGACGGAGGAAGTTTGCCAGCGTCACACCCGGGATTGTGACCGGGTATTGAAACGCGAGGAACAAACCAGCGCGACTGCGTTCATCCGGCTCCATTTCGAGCAAATCTTCGCCGTCGAAAATCACTTCGCCATCGGTGACTTCATAAGCAGGATTGCCCATGAGGACGTTAGCGAGTGTGCTTTTACCAGAACCGTTCGGGCCCATCAGCGCATGGATTTCACCCTGTTTGATGGTCAAATTAACACCACGCAGGATCGGTTGTTCATTTTCTTTGACGCGCGCGTGGAGGTTGCGGATTTCGAGGGTCACACCCATGTAGCAGACCTTTCTTTACTCATTTATTTTTAATGGTTGTTAAATTTTATGTGTACCTAGAGGTTAAACTATTCACAGTATAGCAAGTTGCGTGTGGCGTGTCAATATTTATGATGAATATCTTTTAAATTCGCGTGTTTTTCGATAGTATAGGGATCAAGACAAGTCTTCAGCGATCTATTGACGGGGATTATGTATTCCTGTTACGCTGATAGCATATCATACACGGTACAACAGTCAGAGGTGGAACTGATGGATGCAACCAACAAAGAAGAAGGCTTGATCGAAGCCCTACGTAGCGTCATTGATCCTGAAATTGGCATGAACATTATCGAGTTAGGCTTGGTTCGCAAGACTGAGATCAACGATGATGGCGCGCATGTCACCATGATTATGACAACGCCATTTTGCCCGTATGCGCCACAATTGCTGGAGCAAACACGGCGTACAGCACAAGATTTCCTCGGCGTGCCGGCCACAATCGAGATGGGCATGGAGATGTGGGATCCGTCGATGATGGAAGAAGGCGCGGCAAACGACTGGGGTTTGTTCTAAACACTTGTTACAGATCCGATTTCATGCGGGTGCATCTTGATTGATGCACCCGTTTTGCGTTCGAGGCTGTTACAGCGTGTACATCACGGGCGATTATTACGAATCCACAGCACCGGATCGATGTAATCGCGCTTGATGCGGTTGAAATCCAGCCCCGGCCAATCTTCAGGGTTCGACTCTAGCTTGGTCGTGGGGCTGATGTCATAGTGCAAGTGCGGGATGAAGCGCCCGAAGGCATCGCCCACTTCAGCGACTTTCTCGCCTCGTCCGACGATATCGCCGGGCTTGACCTGCATATTCTGCACATGACCATAACGACTGTAGACAATCATGCCACCGGGCTTGCCCAGTGGATAATGACGAATGACGATCACATTACCCCAGACAGGGAAGCGTTCGGCAAAGACAACAATGCCCGCCGCCACAGAATACACGGGCTGACCAAGATCATCTTGTGGCAAACGACCCCAGTTGAGGTCAGCACCAGTGTGATAAGCCGTATCATTGAGATAGAGCTCGGCATAGGGCGAGACATCGCGCCACGCGGAGGGCCAGACTGTTTCGCTGTTGCGCTCGGCTTCAGTACCCACTGGCGAGTCGAAGCCATCGGCAACCGGCACGTCGTTGACGATAATAATGCCGGTCTTCTCGCCGGGCGTGCCGCCGATGTCGCCGCCGCCGTTGTCATCATCACCCCCGCTATCATCATCCCTAGGGATAGTCACGATACGTCGGAAACGCACGGCATCGAATGCGATTTCTTTATCGGTCTCGCCTGTGACATCGTTTAGGAAAACTTTACCCGCGTTCTCTTGCTCTTTGACCAGATCAAAAATGCCGAGTGATACCCAGCGGTTACGGCTCGCCTGCTGGTTGATGTCGATCACGACTTCGGTAGTTGTCCCGCGTATGCCGTGTACTTTGTAGCGGGCGCGGGTCGTCGTCGCGTGGCGTGCAGGGATGAACACTGAAATCTCGTAGCGCCCCGATTCGGGCAGGTCGGTTTTCCATTCTGCCCAGACCGAACTGATGCGTGCTTCCGTCTGTTTGTAGAGGACGGGCCAGCCCCATGTCCCCTCGAACTCTTCAAACGCAACACCGATTTCATAATTACCGGAGCGGAAATCCTCGCCTTTTGGCACCACCAGCACTTCTTCGGCAAAATACTCGCCTTCTTCGTCACGGTCTTCTGATGGATCATATTCCACTTCCAGATTGACTGCGCCGAATTGCGAGATCACACCGTAGCGCCACCAGCTAACCCCACGCGCCCCATGTCGGGATGTTGAGAGGGTATGCGCGGCAATCTGATCGATCAGCGGGGCATCCCCCTGTAGCACCGGCAACACCGGACGACCATACGTCCCCCAGACATCGTATGTCTCTTGCAGTGTCTGCTCGGGTGTCTTACGGAAGGTCGCCCAGTACGATTGTGTGTGAATACTGTTGACGAACGGGAACCACTCATCGGGAAAGATCGATTGAAAGTGTTGCGAGCGCGGATCGACAGTCATGCCGATGTGGTAATCCCCGCCAATCGCGCGCCGGATTGCCATCATGTATGGGCGCACGCCATCGCGCTCCCCTTGCCAGAAGCCCTGATACGGCTCGACATCGAGAATCATAGACTTCACGCCCGGCACATTGCAAACGTCAGCGATGATCGACGTTTCAGCCGCCACATCCAAGCCTTGTGGCACACACCATGCATGGAACTCTAAACCGTGATCTGCTAGCACTTGCACCCAGCGTTTCACATCATCAGGGCCATGAATTGCCATCTGCGAGGTATCGAAGTCCCCCATCCAGTTTGAGCCATCACTGGTCTTGACCCACACGGCGTTAACATTGGGGGCGAGACGTTTGATATTCGCCGCTAATTCTTCGATTGTGTTTTCGGGGACGCTCTGCCCTTTCCAGTGCCAGATTGCAACGTGACCATCGTATGGGGTCTCCACACCTTCATCGGGTGGGGTTACAGCTTCTTCAAAATCGACGACACTGCCGGCAACCCAGCCACCGATGCCATTTAGCTCCATCCAATACCAGTCATCGGATGTTCGTGTGTTCGGGAAATACAGCACGAGCGTATTATTCCGTAGATCGCCAACATCGCGATAACTCACACCAGGGCCCGAGCGAATATTGGCATATGACATCTTGGTATTGGCAATCGCCGTCACGCCACTGCCAGCATCATCGGGCTTAGGCACATCTATCACAGCACTCATAATTACGACACTCCTATAACGAATCGCTAACATTAGAGTTGATAATAGTACAAGTTAGCATTTCGCGCAAAAAGTTAGGAGATTTCGATGTCACCATGACCGGCGCGCACATGACCGAGCATGTAGACCGCTTCGCCAGCCGCTTGCAAGTCCTCGTAGAGCGCCTCCGCGTGATCGGGGTCAACAGCCATCAACAAGCCGCCGGATGTCTGCGGATCGTAGAGCAGATACTCTTGCCAGTCGGGACGTGGATTAACGAATGTCACCCACTTCTGGAAGAAATTACGGTTGCGGTGCATCCCGCCAGGGAAAATATCAGCTTCGGCATACGTGAAAGTGCCATTGTACCACTGCAACTGATCGAAGTTGATGTGTAAGCTCGCTTGGCTGAGATGCGCTAATTCGTGCGCGTGACCGATCAGACCGAAGCCAGTGATGTCTGTCATCGCATGGACAACCGGCGTATCATGTGCTTCGTTATCGCGCATCGCCATCTCAGCAGAGACACGATTAAGATGGCTCATACCATCAACCGCCGATTGTAAATGCTGGTCATCGACGCGCTGATGCTTGAGCGCCGTAGTGATGACACCTGTCCCCAACGCTTTTGTCAATAGCAGGACATCGCCGGGGCGTGCCCCACCCTTAGTAATCATCTTCTGCGGGTGTACCTCGCCCGTGACAGCTAAGCCATATTTAGGTTCTTTATCGGCAACAGTGTGACCGCCAGCAATGGCAATCCCGGCTGATTTGACTGTTTCCGCGCCCCCGCGCAGAATATCAGTTAGGACCGACATATCATAGCCATCGGGGAAAGCGACGAGATTGATCGCCATGATTGGCGTGCCACCCATCGCATAAACATCGCTGAGCGCGTTCGCCGCCGCAATCGCGCCGAATGTGTGGGGATCATCGACCACCGGCGGGAAAAAATCCGCCGTGGAGATAATCGCTCGCTCGGAATCTAACTGATAGACACCGGCATCATCAGGCTGATTGAGACCGACAATCAAGTTCGGGTATTCAGTTGGGGTAAACATCCCCTTCAGTGGACGCAGAACCTGCGCCAAATCGCTCGGATTGAGCTTGGACGCTCAGCCCGCGCAGGCAACCATCGCCGTCAAACGCATCTCTTTATCGGGCATCGTATCTCGCTATAACTGTTATCATTGCTTACAATTAGCACATATTATTATAGCGAAATATCAGCGGAGAAATCACCCTTTTCTCGCTCTCATTTTCTGCTATACTGTTTTGGCAATGTTCGGGGCGTGGCGCAGCTCGGTTAGCGCGTTTGTCTGGGGGACAAAAGGTCGTCAGTTCAAATCTGGCCGCCCCGACTTATATCAAGCAAAAAGCACAGGATAATCATTTGTGTATTTTTGATTGAGCCCGCGCATGTGTGCGACATATGAGCTGTCTTTAGTTACATGGCTTCGATCGTTCCCTCGCATGATACAAACCAATTCCCTTAGTACATCTGCACAATAGATACAAGGCTGATTTTGGTTATTACATTCAATATTTATTATAATGAATATATGCCATGATAAATAATTTTTACCTACGGAAACTATAGCAAGCCTATTTCATTTTGTGCTAAGACGCTATCTGTCGTACCCTCATACAAGTATTGTACCGTTTTTCACAAAAGGTAATGGTGACATTATTCAATTGTAAGTAAGACAATAGGTATAGTCAATTACGATAAGCTATAGGTATAATCACTTATTGTAGGCTATATGAGTCTTAACATATTGTAACGTACAGGAGTTTAAATCATATTATGAAACGTCGATCTGTAATGGCGCTTATCGTGGCGGCCGTCGTATTACTGGTGGTAGCCGTCCCGGCCTTCGCCCAGGAGGGTGTTGTCCAGGACAGTGTAACAGTGAGTACAGAAGCACTCATCAACGCTGAAAATCTCATTGGTGAGATTTCGCCGATGACCTACGACATGGTCGCACACACGCTGACCGTCGGCTTCTCGATCATGCTCGCCGCCCTCTTTTACTTCGTGCTGACAATCCGTAATGTCGCCCCGCGTTTCCGCGTCTCGTCGGTGCTATCAGTCGTGGTGATGGTTTCAGCATTCCTCATCTTATTTTTCCAATCACAAGCATGGCAAAACAGCTTCGTCTTTAATGCTAGTGCTGGCACCTATCAATTAGCGGCAGGCGCTGATGCCTTCTCGAATGGCTTCCGCTATTTGAACTGGCTGATTGATGTGCCGATGTTGCTCTTCCAGATTCTGTTCATCGTGGACATCACACAGAATCGTCGCGCTAACCTGCGTAACTGGTTCTGGTTCTCGGGTACGGGTATGATCGTCACCGGTTATATCGGTCAGTTCTACGAGGCACAGGCTAGTAGCTTCACGTCCCCCTTTTACATCTGGGGTCTCCTCAGCACGCTGTTCTTCATCCACGTCCTCTACCTGATTTATCGCGTCATCCAAGAAGGTAAAGAAGGCATGCAAGACAACGCGGCAAGCGTATTCGGCACGATTTGGCCACTGTTCTTCGTGAGCTGGATGCTCTATCCCGGTGGTTACCTGATGCCAGTTCTTCTCAATAGTGAGGGTCTCTTCGGCGCAGGTACAATCACAGAAGCTGGCATTGTCGGTCGTGCGTTGACGTACACGGTCGCTGATGTTGCCTCTAAGGTGATTTATGGTGTCATCCTGACGCAGGTCGCGCAAATCCGCAGTGAGAACATGGGTTACGATCCGCAGGTTGGCACGACTGTCGCTGGCACAGCCCCCGCCGCTGGTGACTAATCATCGCTAGCAGATGCATAAACGCTGTTAAGCCGTCCGATAAATTTCGGGTGGCTTTTTCTCAAGCTATATCGGCTCTTTAGGATTTCGCGTGGTTTTTGTTGCAGGGGCTTTGCCCCCGCACTATCGTTCCTTGACCTTGTTCATTTTGACATTTCCTTTTTGAAAAAAGGGAACAAAAAGAGCTTGACCACGCAAGATACGAAAGAACCGTTATCCCTTTACTGTAAGCAGGCGAGGTTATAGGTATTTACAATGACAACATCAACTCAACCGACAGCTGTCACGGGACCCGCGAGTATGAATGATATGCCATTCGCGAGCGAGACAAAGACGCTATTTCGCTGTGTTAGCGAGCATGATTTCGACACTTTAGCCGACCTCTGCGACGATGATTTCGGCATTATCGATCTCGGTACCGAAGGACAGAGCGTCGTCGTCGAGACACGCGCCGACTGGGAAAACTGGTTTCACAATCTCTTCGCCCAGCTAGATGCCATGAACGCCCACACCGCCACCGAAATCCAGAAGTATCAGGCGATGAAACAAGGCGACATGGGATATAGCGTGGTCGATTTTTGCCAGACTTTGACCGTCGGTGGCGAAACAGCGCGCTTTAACTGCGTGACGACGATCATCTGGAAGCGCACCGAAGCCGGTTGGAAAGAATCACGCTGGCATTGCTCGCTCATCAACCGTGAGTAAAATATCCGATCACACCAATCATGCTGACAAACCCCTACTAAGATCGTAAGTGCTGTGATGCGCGTTACGGCGTAGGAGTAGTTGCCAGCATGGTTGGCATCGCGTCAATTGATCTGCTACGCAACTTGTATTTATGAATAATACATGAAACCCTCACAAAAACGCTCCTATCACTTAATCACAACTTAACCGCTTTTACTTTTGGTTATTCTTCACAAAACTTTTTCAGTCCCGATGAAGTTAGCACCATCTTCAAGAAAACTTCATATTTTTTCGTTAGTTTAGTGTGTAGTCGTGTTAAATCATTTGTGGTATAACATGAGACGCGCTTGGCAAAGCGTAAAGTATTTTTTAAACGCTGTTCGTTAAGGAGCACATTATATGAAGCGGTTTAGCAAGTTTTTTATGCTTGGCTTAGCCCTTGCGCTGGTTAGCGCATTGGTTCTGCCCGCTGTCGCCCAGGAAGAAGCACCGGGTGCCGGTCTAGGTGGCACAGTCGTCGAATCAACCATCGGCGACGATGCTAGCACATTTAACCCCATCTTGAGCAATGACACGGTTTCTAGCCTCGTGATTGCTCGTATGTATCCCGACATCATCGGTCTTGATCCAGCAACGCTGGACATCGCCCCCAACGTTGACCAAGCACTGGCAACCGGCTGGGAATACGATGAAACTGGTACCGTGTTGACCCTGAATCTGCGCGAAGATGCCTTCTGGGCTGATGGCACCCCCATCACTGCCGACGACTATCTTTACGCATTCAACGCCGTCAAATCGGGTCAAACCAGCTCACCCCGTACCTACGTGATGTATGAACTCGATGACGGCACCGTCACCGAAGGTTTCATCCACGAAGTGGTCGCAGTCGATGATTATACGCTGGAATTCACCATGGGTCTGCCCGTGCGTGACGACGATGGTAATATCGTGCGTGATGACGAAGGCAACATCGAGCTGGCTGTCGCTTGCGATGCGATTTACGACATCAACGATATTTCGGTCGTGCCGGCACACATCTTCGAATCAGAATTCGGCGATGATTACGCCGCAATGGATGCCGATCCTTACTTCGTGCCGCGTGGTGAAGGCGATATCGCCGCAACCTTCGGCGCATTCACCGATCCCTTCATCGAGTTCGGCGTGCAAATCAGCCTGCTGGCTGACCAGAACTACCCTGACACCGATCTCGACTTCGTCAGCCCCGGTGAATGGTTACTGCAAAATGTCGAAAACCAAACGATTGAATACGAACGCTTCCTCGCTGGCGACTTCACCTTCATCGGTGTAGCCCCGGCGAACCAGAATGAAATGCGCGCCAACCCCGACTTTGAAACCACTGAATGGTCGTCGTTGAGCTACGCTTACATGGGTTATAACCTCGCTGACCCGACCAACCCGCAACCGAGCGTTGGCGAAGGTGGCGAATTGATCGATCAGGGCAACCACCCGATCTTTGGCGATGTGCGCGTGCGTCAAGCGATTGCTTACGCTGTGAATGTCGAAGAAATGATTGGTACGCGCCCCGAAGGCGATAACCCCGCGACTGGTATCCTCGAAGGTAACGGTTACCCGATCGCAACTAACACCTCGCCCTACAGCAGTACCAATGATGAATTGGAAGAACTGGGCGTTGAGCCATATCCCTACAACCCTGAGTTAGCAATGGAACTGCTGGAAGAAGCTGGCTGGGTTGACACCGACGACGATGGCGTGCGCGAATGTGACGGTTGTCTCTACGCTGAGCCGGGTTCCGAGCTGGAATTCGAACTGTTGACCAATGCTGGTAATGTCGCACGCGAATCAATCGGTGAGACCATCCGCGCTCAACTGACCGAAGTTGGCTTCGTCGTTAACTTCCAGGCAATCGAATTCGGCACGCTCGTTGACGAATTGCTCGGTCAAGAATTTGACGCACTGATCATCGGTTGGAGCCTCGGCGCACCCTTCCTGCCCGGTGGTACGCTGAAGTCCTTCTACGGCACCGCCGCTGATCTCCCCGGCTCGGGCTTCAACTATGTTTCCTTCCAGAACGAAGAATTCGATGATCTGGTGGAACGTGCTGACGGCTTGCCCGCGGCAGAAGATGGTTCGTACGAAGCCTGTGACCCGGCACAACGCGACCTGCTGTATGCCGAAGCACAACAAATCCTGTGGGAAGAACAACCCTATCTGTGGCTGTACACGGGTAACACGATGGTTGCCGCACAAAACAACGTGCAAAACTTCGATCCGTTCCCGAACTTCACCCGCTGGAATCTCGACGCTTGGTATATCGCTGACGAGTAAATCGCAGTGGGGTAACGAGCCTATCGGTCGGGTCGCCGTCGTCATGACGGCGACCCAGCCCCCTCCACACAAACAAATAACTCAACACACACTAAGAAAATGCAATAGTTTGTATAGGTGTATCTCTCATGACCAGGCATATTATCCGTCGCTTTGTTCAAGCGATACCAACGCTGTTTGGCGTTACCCTCATCTCTTATCTGAT
>DAOTTV010000126.1:0-32378 GCA_034437755.1 Anaerolineae bacterium
GAAGCCGCGATGATGCCGCCGCCCGACGATGACGACCCGCACGCGCCGTCGGTCGATGACGACTTCTTAGCTGGGGTAGCGGCGACACCGAAACGCACCCTGACCGCCCGCCATAGCAATCGCGCCGCCGAAGCCTACTGCCTGCGGATGCTGATTCGACATCCCAATACGCTGGCGCTGGTCAATCGTAAATTGCGCGAGCTAGCCGATAACAACGCGACAATGCTCGCCGGTCCGCTCGGCTCGTTCAGCACCGAGGACTTCACACAGGGCGATTACCGCGCCGTACTTGATACCGTCCATGCCGCGCTCCAGCAGGATGAGGTCGATGTGATCGACTATCTGCGCGCACAACTCAGCGAGGCGCTGTGGCACGAGCTACAGGCACTGCTCATCGACGAGCCCGACGACATCCATCGCTCGCTCGCGCATCGCTACGATGGCGAATTCCAGCAGATTTGGCTGGACTACGACCGCACGACGCGCAACGGCATCGACCATACCGCCGACGTGATCCAGCGCGCGCTGACAGTGCGCCAGCAACGCCTTGAGCGCGAGCAACAGGAAATACGCTTTTTGCTGGATGATGCCCACACCGATCGCACCGCCCAAAAGCAGGTGATGCAACAAATCATGCCGACGATCAAAGCCCTGCAACGGATCCAACAAGCTCTCAAACAACGGGCCTAACAGAGCATAGCACCTATCGACAAAAACATGTATGCTTGATAGCAAGTTCATGACCGCCCAAATTATTACATTAGGATTGTGCCGCTTATGAGTAATGACGACATTCGTGATGCCATCAACGCCTTCGACGCTGGCGGTGATGATGACGAAAACGAACTGGAAGTCCTCCGCAAACAATTGAAGAACTTTCCCAATGATGTGGTGGCGGATGACGACGACGACGGGGAATACGACGATCCCGACGACGATGAATACGACGCGCAGGAACTGGTCTCGCTCGCCCCGGCAGATGATCCGGTGCGGATGTATCTCAAAGAGATCGGGCAAGTGCCGCTGCTCAATACCAACCGCGAGATGTGGCTGAGCGCGCAAATTGCCACCGATGACCTGCTGGAAGATTTGAAGGACGAACTCGCCAGCCTCGAGCGCGTACAGGATGCCGAAGGCGAGGTCGGCTTGCCCAATCCGGTCGATATTGTGCGCCACGCCTATCAACACCTGGCGAAAGAATGGCAAGAGATCGAAGCGAAAGCGGACGAGTTCGAGGTTGAGCCGCCAGACTTGCGCGATTTCGTCGACGAAATCCAGGACTTCAACCGCGATTGGGATCAGGACAGCAAGTCCAAAATCCGCGCGTACTTCAAGCAGAAGGACTGGGGGCGCAATGACGAATGGACGGGCTACGCTAAGCAGACCTTCAACGTGATCCACGCCATCAGCATCCTGCCCTATGAGCTACAGCTGAAGCTCCGCGGGCATTATCGCAAAAACGGCACCGTCCCCAGCTTGAACGAGTTCACCAGCTGGCTCGAGGAGATGGACGACCCGCTCGACGAAGCCCAATATACGCTGGAACAGGTCGAGTTTCGCGGGCAAATGGCGGTCGAATCGCTGACACGCGCCAACCTGCGCCTCGTCGTCAGCGTCGCCAAGCGCTATATGGGGCGCGGCATCGGCTTCCTCGATCTGATCCAAGAGGGCAACATCGGCTTACTACGGGCTGTCGCCAAATTCGACCACACCAAAGGCTACAAGTTCAGCACCTACGCCACCTGGTGGATTCGACAGGCGATCAGCCGTGCTATCGCCGACCAAGCGCGCACGATCCGTATTCCGGTACACATGGTGGAGACTATCAACCGCTTGATGCGTACCCAGCGCGAACTCCTGCAAAAACTCGGCGCTGACCCCAGCACCGAGCAAATCGCGCTCGAGATGGACTTCCTCGATAAGGACGAACGCGACGCGATCAAGCTCCTACGGCGCGAAGGTCGCCCGCTCGACCCGACCTTACAGCGCAAACTGCGCCGCGCCTCGCAGAAGGTGCGTAAGATCATGCGGATCTCGCAAGAGCCGATGAGCCTCGACATGCCGATCGGGCAAGAGGACAGCAGTCAACTCGGCGACTTCATCCCTGATGAAAATCTGCTGGGGCCGGTCGATGCCGCCAGCAAGCAACTGCTGAAAGAGCAGATTCGTAACGCGCTCGGTGTCCTCAGCGATCGTGAGCGCGAAGTGCTACAACTGCGCTTCGGCTTGTCGGACGGGCAAGACCACACGCTGGAAGAAGTCGGCCGGCACTTCGGCGTGACGCGCGAGCGCATCCGCCAGATCGAAGCCAAAGCCCTGCGTAAGCTCCGCCACCCCACACGAAGCCGCCAACTGCGCGATTATCTGGAGATGTGATTGCGGGGTTTGTCCCCCTCAATCCTTCTGTCCGCGATCATCTGCTGATTCCTTGCCCATCGCACACGTTTTACACGAGAGCGAAACGAAGATCATTTCTTATGCCGACAAGCAACCCCACATTTTGCCCGATTTGTGCCCACGAATTGACCGAACGCGAGGAAGGCGGGCGCGTGCGCCCCGCGTGCGATAACTGCGGCTACGTGCATTATCTCAATCCTGTGCCCGGCGTGGGGATGGTGATCGAGATGAACGGTGGTGTCGTGCTGATCCAGCGCGGACACCCGCCCCATAAAGACAAGTGGACGCTCCCCAGTGGCTTTGTCGAAGCCGATGAATCCGCCGAAGAAGCTGCCATCCGCGAAGCCGAAGAGGAGACCGGCTTACAGGTGGAAATCATCGAACTGGCGAATATCAACAGCTTCCCCGAAGGCCCGCCCGTCAGCGGTATCATGATCTTCTACCGCATGCGCCCCGTCGGCGGCACGCTACAAGCCGGTGATGACGCAATCGACGTGCGCGTTTTCCAGCCGCATGAGATGCCCATCCTGCCGTTTCGGACGCATCGCGAGATGATGACCGAATGGCTAGAACGCTTCGCCGATCACGTCGGCGAGAAGCCCACCCCGCCCAAAGCGGCGATCCGCATTCGCCCCTATACCCGCGACGATGCCGCAGACGTGTTATCGCTGTTGGCGACGATTCCCGTGCATCGTGATCTAACACCGGACGATTTTCAGGCGGTGTTACTGCGCCTGCACGAGTCACCGACGATCGAAGTGTTCGTCGCCGAGACGGGTGATCTCGCACCCGCCGTGATCGGCTTCGTCGCGCTGTCGATCATGCGCGGGCTGACGAAAGGGCGCGGGCTGATCAGCGATATGGCGGTCGCGCCCACGTACCAGCGCCGCGGAGTCGGGGCGGAGTTGCTAGAGGCGGTCTTGCGGCGGGCGACTGAACGCGATCTGCGCTCGATCTGGGTTGATACCTCACACGCCAACGATCAAGCCCGCGCCTTTTACGCCGCGCTCGGCTTCAAGAATCTGGATATTCTGCGCCTGCGTATTCGCTGACCCCTTCCCTAGACGATGAATCGCATATCATGATACAGTTATCAACAGTGAACTAATGAAAGGGTCGCCATGTCATTCTTTGAACTCATCCCGTACTTTGCAGAATTGCCCAAATGGGCGCAGGTGTGGATCTCGTGGTTGCTCGCCTTCGCGATCGTCATCATCTCGATTTACGGCTTGCGCTTCTTGCTGACGCGCGTCCTGCTGACCCGTGTCCGCAATTTGACCAGCAACACGCGCTATAAAATGGACGATAAGCTGATTGAAGCACTCGATCGCCCGATTCGTATTCTCACCATCGGCGCGGGGATTGCGCTGGTGTCGGTCTTGTTTGATTTTAACGCCGATGTTGATCGCCTCTCCGAGAATCTTTCGAGCGCGCTCGTCATCCTGTCGATTTTCATCTTCCTGTATACGCTGGTCGATATCGTCGGCTTCACCAGCGATACCCTGCGCCGCATCACCGGCTTACAGGTGCAAGAGCGACTCTTGCCCTTCATGCGGACGATCGCCAAGGGCTTCATCCTCGTGATGGCTGTGCTGATTATCCTGCAAGAGTTCGGCTATAACGTCACTGGCTTGATTGCGTCCTTCGGTGTCGTGGGCTTGGCATTCTCGCTCGCCGCACAGGATACCGCCGCCAACGTCTTCGGCTTCACGGCGATCGTCAGCGATAACCCGTTTCAGGTCGGCGATTACATCGTGACCGGTGACTTCGCCGGAACGGTCGAACACGTCGGCGTGCGCTCGACCCGCGTTCGCAAGCTCGATCAATCGCTGGTGACCGTGCCTAACAGTAGCTTGAGCGATGCGGCGGTTACCAACTGGTCGCGCCTCAGCAAGCGACGGCTCGATTTCATCCTCGGCGTGGGCTACGAGACCACCAGCCAGCAAATGCGCGACTTGCTCAATCGCCTGCGCGACTTGCTCAAGAGTCATGAGAATATCGACACCGATAGCGTCATCGTCCACTTTGTTGAATTCGGCGGTAGTTCGCTCGATATTCGTCTGATCGCTTATATGATGTTGCCCAATTGGGGCGAGTACACCGCCGAAGTCGAGCTGGTGAATCTGGAAATCATGGAAATTGTCGAAGAGATGGGCGTTAACATCGCCTTCCCCAGTCGCTCGATCTATATCGAGAGCCTGCCCCAGCCGGAAGGCGAGCGCATAATATCGATGCCGACCGGACGACCGGACGATACTGCATCATCATCGTCATCCACAGCGGATTCATCCGATGCCCACGGACGACCGGAAAACCCCGATCAGGATAACCCGACTGAATCTAGCGATAGTGGCGACGAGGGCGACCCGCGCTAAGCCCTGCTGGGCGTTTCTGAGTAGGACTGTAGAATGATGTCCATCTCAGAAACGTCTATGCTAGAGTAGCGTCCATTCCGTTAAACTGGAAAAAATAGCACCAAAAACCCCGCCCACAAAGTCGTTATCTGAGGAGTTGAGGACTGTTATGCCATTTGAGATTAAGAAAACCGATGACCCGCGTGTGCTGGACGCGAACTATTCCGGAGTCGTCACGGTCGAAGATGTACAGGGCGTTACGGATACCTGCATCGCGCATATCGAGGAGACAGGCGTTGAGATCGTGCATATCATCATGGATATGACAGCTGTCGAATCGCCACCTGAGAACTTGATGGAAGTCATCCCTGCTTCCCGCGACATCACCGGCCATCCCAACATGGGCTGGTGGATTGTGTGGGGCATTGATGACAAAATGCTCCAGTTTATCGTACAGATGGTCGCCCGCATCAGCCGCATTCGATTTCGGAATGTCGAAGACCGTGAAGCGGCGCTCGCCTTCTTAGATAAAGTCCTCGCCGCATCAACTACCCAGTAGCTGTTGCTGTCAGGCCGGCAATGCGTTGATAATGATCGATCACTTCATCGTTCATCTGCGCCCATGTTTGCGTCGCGGCGTAGGCACGGGCGGCGCGTCCCATGGCTTGCCGATGTACGCGATCATCCGCTAGCCGTCGCACACCCGCCGTCAGCGTTGCCACGTCGCCAATCGGGAAGGTGTAGCCTGTCACCCCCTCATCGACCACATCCGGTATCCCGCCGACCTGCGCGGCGACGACCGGTAAGCCCGCCGCCATCGCTTCGGTGACGACTAGCCCGAAGGTCTCCAGCGAACTGGGAAATACGAAAATATCCGCGCTGGCATAGATCCGCGCCAGTTCATCGCCGTCGATGTGTCCGGTGAAGGTCGTCGCTGTGCCGGCGAAGGTGCGCTCGTATGCGGCGCGGTGTGGCCCGTCGCCGACGAGGACGAGATGCGCGTCCGGCACATGATCGAGCAGGGGGCGCAAATCCTGAATGCGCTTCTCGGCAGAGAGCCGCCCGACATAGAGCAAGAGCAAGCGCTCAGGGTGACCGTCGCTGATGCGGTGGCGCGTCGCGGGGTCGGCATAGCGCGGATGAAAACGCTCGGCATCCACGCCGCGCTTCCACAAACCCACCGTCGTAATGCCGATCGCCTGCATGTGATCGCGCACAGCCCGACTCGGCGCGAGCGCATAATCCGCCCAGTTGAAGAAGCGCCGTGTCGCCAGATTAATCAGCGGGCTAATCACGCCGATGGTCAAGCCGAGAAAGGTGAAATGCTTGGCGAGTTCGGCGAAGTCGAGGTGATAGGACATCAGCGTGGGGATGCCAAGACGCTTCGCCATCAAAAAGCCCGGCAAGCCGATCGTCACCGGATGGAAGAAGTGCGCGACATCCGGCTGAAACGCGCGCAGGGCACGATACACGCGCCGCGAGGGCGGGGTGATGCGTAACTCCTGATACCACGGAACCGGTATCCCGCCGACCGTCAGCACGCGCACACCGTGATAGTCCGTGACGACTTCTGCGCTCAGTTGTGGCGCGATAATCAGCACGTCATGACCACGCGCCTGTAAATGATCTGCCAGCAGGCATACCACGCGCACGATACCGTCCATCTTGGGCAAAAAGGTCTCAGTGAAGAGTACGACGCGCATCAGCCTAGAGTAAATCTCCTTGCGTTGGCGTTTCAAGCTGGGGGCGCAGGTCGTCTTTGCGATCCCGCGCCGTGATGAGCAGGTCGCGTGCGCTCTGTTGCCCGCTTGCGCCGGTCGCGCCCAGCATCGCCGCGATTTCGACAATGCGGCTCTCCTCATCGGCGAGGTGCTGGACGTGCGTCACCGTGCGCGTTTTGCTGGTGCGCTTGCTGACGTGCAGATGCTTATCGCCGTAAGTCGCCAGTTGCGGCAAATGCGTGACGACTAACACCTGATGCCCGTCCGAGAGCGACCACAGCTTCTCGCCGACGATCGCCCCCACGCGCCCGCCAATTCCCTGATCGATCTCATCGAAGATCAGCGTGTTGGTATCATCCGCCTGTGATAGCACGCGCTTGATCGCCAGCATGATGCGCGCCGCCTCACCGCCAGATGCGACCTTCGCTAGCGGGCGCAAGGGTTCGCCGGGGTTGGCACTCATCATGAATTCGACCTGTTCCATACCTGTGCTGTTGAACTGATAGCGTTTGCCATCCTTGCCATACGCGCCCTCAGCGGCTTCTGTGCGCGTCATCACGACTTCAAAGCGCGTGCGTTCCATCTTCAGGTCTTTAAGCTCGTGCACGATCTTCTTGCTCATCGCCCCCGCCGCGACGCTCCGCACTTTGTGGATGCGCTCGCACAATTCACCGATGTGGCGCAGCGTTTTCTCTTCCTGCGTGCGTAATTCCAACAGGCGCTCTTCGCTGTGTTCGATGCTGTCGAGTTCGGTACGCGCTTGCTCACCATAGGCGATAACGTCACTGATGCTATCGGCGTTGTAACGGCGTTTCAGTTTCTGGATCACGTCCAGTCGTTCTTCAAGTTCGCTCAAGCGGTCGGGATCATGTTCGATCTCGTCGGCATAGCCCGCCAGCGTGATCGCTAATTCCTGCGCGTTAGCGGCTAATTCGTTGGCGAGCGTGGCTTCCTCGCTCATCTGCTCGTCGAACTTGCCCAATCGCTCTAATAATTTGGCGACGTTCATCAGCAGGTCAACCGCTGGCAAAAATTCGTCGTCGTCCTCATCCCCGCTCAACAAAACCAGCGAGCGTGCCGTCAGTTCAGCGATTTTTTCGCTATTGCCCAGCCGCTTTAACTCGGCTTGGAGATCGTCCTCTTCATCCGCTTTTAGCTGGGCGGCATCAATCTCATCGACTTCGTAGCGCAGACGCTCTGCCCGCCGCTTGAGTTCGTCCTTGTCGCTCTGCAAGCGCGTGATCTCGTCGCGTGTCTGCTTCAGCGTGCCGATGACCTGTGTCAGCGCGTCGCGCACTTCGAGCAGGTTAGCATAACGGTCGATCAGATCGACATGCGCGCGGGGCTTAAACAGCGACATATGCGCGTGCTGTCCGTGTAAATCGACGATGCGCCCGCCGATCTCCTGCAAAGTGTTGATGTTGCAGGTCACGCCATTTAAGCGCGCGCTAGAGCGACCACTAGCGCGTAACTCGCGGGTGATAGTGATGAAAGCGGCTTCGCTTCCATTGGCGATCAACTCCTGCTCGAGCAGAATCGGCACGACCTGCTGGCGCGCGCGCTCATCCAGCACGAACACGCCTTCGATCACGGCTTTATCCTGTCCGGTACGCACCATACTGCTATCAGCCCTGCCGCCCAGCAACAATTCGACCGCGTCGATCAAAATCGACTTGCCCGCGCCCGTCTCGCCCGTGATGACGTTGAAGCCATGTGTGAACTCTATCGTGATATTCTCGATAATTGCAAAATTGCGGATTCGCAGTTCTTCTAACATCGTCTTTATCGCTCTTTATCTCACTTACACACGACCGATTGATTTGCGGAAGTCCTTCCCCCGATGGGCTTTGCTCCCGTGTTAAATGCGCCGTAGGAAAATGCCATACGCCGCCGCCGCCATCGACCCCGTACACAGCAGAATCGCGAAGTTGGTGATGGCGAACTGTAGCGCGAAAATCAACGCGCCGATCCGCACGAGGGTGAACAACGTCGGGGCGAATAACGCGCCGACGATCACGCCTGCGACCGCCACATACTGCGACTGCCGCCCGATGCGCCCGCCGGTGGCTTGCCGCGCCAGACGAGCGAGGAACGTCCCCGCGCCCCCACCGATGAACAAGCCCAATATCCAGAAGCCGATCATCAACATCAGCGCGTTGACGACCATGCTCCCCGCGAACAAAATGCCGAATACGATTGCGTAATCGGTAGACGTGCCAGCATAAAAACGGTCGTCACTCTCCTTGACGACTTCTCGCGCCATGTAGCCCATCTCCACGCGCACCGCACAAGCACGACACATCAGGCGATTGGTACGAATATCGCGCAGGTAAAAATCAGAGTACAGCAAGTCGGCATCGCGCTTACAATCGTGCAGCGGGCAGGTCTCCCAGCGTTCTTCCGCGCCTTCTCTGCGATCTTGTTCGATGTCCGCGGACGGTGGCGGCGGCATCGGCTTTTCGGGCTGGGGGGCTGGGTGTGATGTTTGCTCTTGTGTCATGATCTTATGTATCCCTAAATATCTTGCAAACGGCGTTGGGGCGGTGTGCGGTTCACACGCGGTTCAAGCCGGTCTAAGAGCGAGCGATAGAAATAATTGCGCTCGCGCAGACGGATGAAACGACTGTGATAATCACACGCCCGCACGACAAGAATATCATCTGACGCGAGCTTTGCTAATGGTGTGCCATCCAATGTGATCAAGATCTCATGTCGGTTATCGGTGTTCAAGCGTACCGCCACCGTCGATCCTTCCGAGAGGACGATCGGGCGATCAACGCTCAGATGTGCCGCCGTCGGCACGATCAAGATATTGGTCAAATCCGGCGGTAAGATCGGCCCGCCCGCCGCCAGCGCATACGCCGTTGAGCCGGTCGGGGTCGAGATGATGAGCGCGTCGCTGTTGTAGGTCGTCGCCCAATGCGAGTCGATATACGTATCCGCCTGAATCATCGAGCCGAATTGTGCGCCGCTAATCACCACATCGTTGAGCGCATTACCGCGATGGATCGTCTCGCGCTCGCGGCGGATGTCCGCCGTCAACATCATGCGATTCTCGACCCAGAACGCGCCCTTGAGCAAGTTCGACAAGTGCGACTCCCACTCATCCGGATGCGCGATCTCCGTCAAAAAGCCCAAGCGCCCCATATTCACGCCCAGCACTGGCACATCGTAAGGCGCACAGACCCGCGCCGTGTGGAGCATCGCCCCATCACCGCCGATCGCCACCACCATATCACTGCTCTCTACCGCCTCGCTCACGTCGTCTTCGCGCCATGTCGTGCGTACCCATGAGTCAATCTCATGATGCTTGAGCGACTGCGCGATGCGATGCGCGACGGAACGGGTGTTATCGCGCTTAGGATGAGCTAGTACACCGACTCGCTTGGGAATGATCAAACGCTTGTCTCCTCATTTGCATGAATTCACCTCTAGGATAACGCCACCGGTAAGCGCGTGCCACTCAATTTGTATGATAATTGGCGTTTACGCATATGTTATATAGGTTAGCACGATTGTTCTAGGATTGGAAGTGAGAAAACGCAAACAATCCGCCGGCGGATGTTAAGGGTTGAGTCATGCGGGGCATCATCAGCATCGCGCCCGATCGCAGGGCGCGTAACAGTCAGCGTGGTGCAATTGGTATCATGCCAAACCGCAACATGTATGTTACGGTAGCAGGGGAATTTTAGGTCTTCGCTCTTATGTAGAACGTGTGCAATAGTCATTTAGGGCTTTGCCCTAAGACCCATGAGCTTTTGCAAAAGCTCAATCAAAACTTTCACAGGGTGCTTTTTCAACGCAATAGCGTTGAAAATAAATGGTTTCAAAAGGCGTAAGCCTTTTGCAGGGTGTGGGACAGCGTCCCACTTCGCACAATATTTACACATGAGCCTAGGTCTTTCGTATTTTGCGTGGTCAAGCTCCTTTTGTCCCCTTTTTGAAAAAAGGGAACTACTCAGGGGCCAAGCCCCTGCGACAAAAACCACGCGACATCCCAAAGAGCCACAATTTTCTTACGACACCCCCTACACACAAAGGATAACATGCATGCCTGCAAACACAGAAACACTCGCACAACACATCACCACCATCCGCGATGACGCACAGAAATCGCCCGCCGCCCGCATTCGCGCCCTCATCGGCTTCGGCTTGCAGGTGCTAGATTTACAAATTGGTATCGTCAGTCGCATCAGCGATGGTAAGTATACTGTCATGTATACCAATCAATCCGATCTGGACGGTCAAATTTTCGATCTAGGGAATACCTACTGCTCGGTCACGCTCGGTTTAACATCCGAGCCGGTCTTAGCCATCAAGCATTTCGCCATCTCGGAATACTTCCGGCATCCGGCGTATAACGCCTTCAAGCTAGAGACCTACATCGGCACGCCGATCTATGCCAACGGGCAACGCTACGGCACGCTGAACTTCACCCGCCAAAGTCCGCGCCTGTCCGGCTTCGATGCCAGCGATCGACAATTGGTGCAGATGCTCGGGACGGCGATCGGCACGCTCTTAGCTGAAACTGATACAGCTTAATCTTCTGGCAAGGATTATCGCGGATTATCAAGCGTATGATGCAAAAATTTCTACCGATCGTTTACGCCATTGGGCTGGTGATTGTGTTAGCAATTGCCGCCCTCTATCGTCAACCGCCACCGACGACCGACCTGCCACCATCAGAGCGCACCGGTGCGATGACGCTCCCGCGTGATTACCGTGAGCGCTACGTGCATTACGCCACCGTCGATCGTGTCGATCAGACCGTGCGCTTTCTTTACATCGACCCGATGTCGTATCAGCGCGTCCAGCGCGGTGCCCCCCTGCCAGATGGCACGCAACTGGTGATCGAAACCTATCGCGCGCGCACCGATGCCGCTGGCGAGCCTCTGCGCTCTGCCGATGGGCACTTCATCGCCGGCGCGATGATCGAAAACGTACACGTCGCCGAGAAGCGCAGTACATGGCGCATCGAAGACTTAGCCGTGCCGACGGGCGCAATTGATTGGAACTTTCGCTCCTTCGATTCGCAGACCTTCATGAATACGGACGAGAATCGCAATGATTGCTTCGCCTGCCACGACACAGCATCGCGCCGCGACCGCGCCTTCACGCGCTTTCGCCTCGACGAAGCGATTGCCCGTGATACGACCGTCCACGTCTTTTGCAATCGTCCCGCACGCGCAAACTGCCACTGACTGTCTGTATGCTGAATGAATGGGGGGAAATAAACGAGATGATGCCCTCGGTAGGACTCGAACCTACGACTCAGCGTTTAGGAAACGCTAGCTCTATCCCCTGAGCTACGAGGGCGATTGCGCTAATATACCATCAGTCATACTAGCGCGGTAGCGTCCAGACCAAGGTGAGCGCCATTTTTACTGAATGCTGAGCAAGACGTTGGCGACATCGCTCCATAGGGCTTCGATATCGTAATAATCGCGCTGTTCCTCTGAGAAGATATGCACGACGACTTCGCCATAATCCATCAGCACCCAGCCACTCTCGGCAGTGCCCTCGGTGCTGACGGGCAACACCTGATGATGCTCCTTGATATTCTCGCGCACGTAATCGCTCAAGGCGCGGATTTGCCGATTACTCGTCCCGTTTGCAATCACGAAGAAATCGGCAATCACCGTATCAGGGCGCAAATCCAGCAGGACAATCTCTTCAGCTTTGCGGTCTTCTACCACGTCAACAATATGACGCGCTAACTCTAATGCGTCCAGAATAAACCTCCATCAACCAGCTGTTGCTTACACAATGTGATCTATTGTAGCACATCTCCCGTTAGAATTGCATAGATGGTTTAAGGGGTCAGATGATGCCATGACGCATCAAGAAAGCGCGTAATGTTGGCATGAAATCTTGCGGCTGTTCGTCGAAGGGGCGGTGCATCGCCTGACTGAAAGTCACCAGTTGGGCATTGGGCATGTAGAGCGCGGCGGTCTGTCCCTCGCTGGGGGGCACAGTCAAATCGTTGCTCCCGATCATGACCAGCGTCGGTTGTGCGATGTCCGTCAAGAAGGGCATCATATCGCTCTTCGGCATGCTGACCAGCGTCTCGATAGCGGTGCGCGCATCGGTATCTTTCCAGTCCTGTCGCATCGCCTCGGCAATATCCGGCGCACCCTGTATCGGGGCGAAGCGCAGAAGCGTATCATTCCGCAATAAACCCCACAGTGATTCGGTCTGTCGCAGGAGCGCACTGCCCGCCGGCGTGCTGATGACCGAACTCACGCCGAAGCCGTATTCGCCCGTCACCACCGGACAAATCAGCACCAGTTGTTGCGCGAGATCGGGGCGCATATGAATCAGCTTGAGTGTGATTAGCCCGCCCATCGAATGTGCCATGATGACCTGTGGGCGAATGTGATGCTGATCGCAGAAGCGAATCACATGCTGGGTCAGCAAGTCGATGTTAGTCGGCGTGGGCAGGGGGGGCGTGCGTCCGTGTCCCGGCAAATCCGGCACCCACAGCCGCCCGATATGGTCGAACTCGTGCAGGATGCGTCGCCACATGCGCGACGAACTCGCCCAACCGTGTAGTAAAAGAATATCGGGGCTTTTATCGCCCGTGCGGGTGTAGTGCATATCGCTCATAGTGCTATCTCTGGATTACGACGGATCAGTCATGAACACACATTACCCCACGAGAGATGCGCTTGCTTAAACGGAATCAAAGCCATGATGACCGCCTGCACGTAATAATCTGTGCGCGTGAGGACATCATCCGTCAAAATGCCAATACTGCCACTTTGCTGTTTGCTGTTCTCCCGTCCGAAGACCGCATCATCAGCGTGCCCCAGTTCCATGCCATCACGGACGCGGCGCGCGACTTCTTGCGGCAGGTAGAACACACCCGTCTGGGCGCGTCCTTGCGCCATCGCGGATTGCACGACGACCCACGCGAATACTTCTAGCTGGTCGTCTACTGCTTCGACACCGCCCTCAATACCGACGCTGTAATGCGCGCTTGGCATCGCCGCTTGCGCGTTGCGGGCGCGATTGCGCGCACCGGCGAGTGTCTCGGCACGGCTCAGCGGTTGGTCAGCAACGCCCGATGCCACCGCCACCCCCGCAAAGCGATAGGATTGATGCGCGAACATCTGCCGGAAGCCCTGCCGTGTCGCCTCAATCTTGACTGGATTCTGCGACGCAACCACGACGAGTGCTGGCATCACTTCGCCCCGGGGCCTTTGAAGCGAATGTGCGTCCGCAGGCGGGCGAATTCGATCTCGTCGCCATCGCGCAGGCGGTACTTCTGGTTCGCCGTCAGCTGAAAGCCGTTGATGCGCGTGCCATTGGTGCTACCGAGATCTTCAAGATACAGATAACCCTCTTGCAGGGTCATCATCGCATGATGCCGCGAGACCCCGTAATGATACGCGCCGAAAGCCGTCAGATCAAAGCCGATTACATCAGTCGGGTGCGTCTCATTGTCGATCGCACGCCCCACCAGCAAATGCTCGCTGAAGGTCAGGTCTTCTTTCTTATCGCCAATCGTCAGGATAATTTGCCATTTATCCGTGAGTAGCGTCGTGTTCGGGCGCGGTTGGCGCGGTTTCATCGCCTTCGACGGATCAATATCCGGCATGTTAAGATGCGATGTCTGCTTCATGTCGGGCTTATCTGGCGTTTGCTTTTGCTCTTGGTTTTGCTTGGGTTTTTCAGGATTGTTTGACACGCTATCTACTCCCTTTACTTATATTTGATGGCTCTTTGGGATGTCGCGTGGTTTTTATGGCAGGGACTCTGCCCCCACACCCCCACAAGGAACTGTCCTTCCTCGGCCTTGTGCCTTTTGAAAGCATCGCGTTCAAAAAAGCAAAAGTTTTGGCGTTCCCGTCTTTCAAAAAGGGGGCGAAAAGAGCTTGACCACGCAAAATACGAAAGACCCTATTTGATTTTGCAACCGTGTTGTGCTGGGACACAAACACCCCTTGTCAAATTATAATCTTAATTGTTATGCAAAATCATGCTTTTTGCAACGTATCGCCATGATACAATATAGTGTAACCCATCTGCACCCGATGACGCATAGCTCACTGACGATTATAGCGAGAATGACACAAGCCATATGCTTAGACGATACCATAAAATTCGTATTATGCTGGTTTTTCTCAGCCTTCTCATGGGTATGGGTATCGTCTCAGCACGAGAAGTGCTCAATTATACCGATTGCGTGGTCGAAGCCGACGACGTAATCGAGACGACGCTCTTCATCGCCTGCGAGAATTTACGCATCAGTGGCGACGTGCGCGGCGATGTAGTCGGGGCGGCGGTGCGTGCCGAGATCGACGGCACGGTCGATGGCAATATTTACCTGCTCGCCGGACAGCTCGACATTTATGGCAATCTGCACAAAGACTTGCACTTCGGCGGTGGGTTGCTCAATCTCAATCCCCCGCGTGACGATCGCGAAGCCCCGCAGACACAAGTCATCGATGGCAGTTTAAAGACGCTCGCCCTCAGTGCCGTCGCCCACGATCGCACGCGCATCACCGGCGAAGTGATCGCGGTTGGCTATCAATTGCTCTTGCATGGTGATGTCCAGCGCGAGATCAACTTCTGGGGGTCGTCGCTGTTGATCGACGGCGCGATGTCCGGCAATATCAACGCTGGCGTAGGCGACCCTGCCGCCGAGAGTTCGCAACTAGAAACCTTGCTCATCCCCTTCAATCTCGATATTCAATTGCTCAACCCGGGGCTGGTCATCACCGAGAACGGCATCGTCACCGGTGAGATTCAGTATCGTGGCCCGCAACCGGCTGAGATTAACGGGCGTGTTGACGATGCCATCATCTACTACCCACCGCTGGAGATCGTCATCCCGACGCTGGAAGAACCCGGTAGCCTGACGGTCTACGCCTCGCAGTTCATCCGCGAGTTCACGACGCTGGTCGCGCTAGGGGGGATCGCGCTGTTCTTCGTGCCCAATCTGGTACGCACCCCCTTGAATAACCTGCGCGCGCGGCCCTTCGCCAATTTCAGCGTCGGGATGCTCGCTTTCATCTTATCCTTCCCGGTCGTGTTGATCGGGTTGGTGTTGAGCGTGCTGGTGCTGTTCACCCTGCAAGTGATCGGCTTGAGTGGCTTGGTGCTGGCGGTCGGCATCGTCCTCGCGCTGGTCAACATCGGCGGGGTCAGCCTCTTTTATTTCATGGCGATCTTCATCGCGCGTATGGTTGTTGCGCTCGCCATCGGGCGCTTGCTCCTGCGTCTTACATTACCGCGTGATCTCAACCTGCCGCGGGATATGATCGCGCTGGTGGCGGGGGTTTTCATGCTCGCCTTGATCGTCTCCCTGCCGGTGATCGGGTGGTTGTTCAACGCCGCCGCGCTGTTCCTAGGGCTGGGGACAATCCTCAACGTCCTGCTCGATCAGTTCCGGCGCATCCGCGACAGTGCGCCGACTGCCGTGCCCGATTACGCGCCGTCGCCCGTCGTCACACGCCCGCATCGCATCCGCCCCGATACACCGCATTATCGCATTGAGCGTATTCCAGTCGAAGCCAGCGACGACCCCAGCCCCACCAGCGACGACGACGACCACATCATCCGCCCGACGATTATACCGACAAAACTGGACGCGCCCGACACGCCAAAAACGGCGGATATGTTGCCGCCGGGGATGTCTGATCTGCCCGATGGCTTCGATTTTAGCTTCTTTGAAGATGATGAACCAGAGCCGGATGAAACGGCGTGACTCTGATCGCTGTCGATGAGCGGGGGCGCACTTATGCAATCGGCGATTTGTTCTCCATCAGGGCATAGGCTTGGTCAAGCGATGCGACGAAGTGAATGTTCGCGCTATTCGTGCCATAAATCATCGCCCCCGTCTCCCAGATGCGCCGCCATAGGTCACTACGACTGAGGACGGCAACCGGCCCGAGATTGGACGGGCGCGCATTGACGTAGCGAAACGTGTGGTTCATCAAATTATGCGGCGGGCGGTCAGCGGCTTGCAGATCAACGATCATGCCGATCGGTTCTGATTTACCTGCGATCAAGTCAAACGCTTCTTGCATCGCGACCTGAAATTCCGCACACGTCCACTTATTACGAATACGAAAGACAAGAAACGTCTCTTCAAAATTACCCCAGTCTACAATGATCATACTCGATGCCTACCTAAATTATTGACCAATAGTGACAGAATTAGTGATTAACAATACGTAATTATCTTACCACGAGTTTTTACAGATACAAGCAATTTAAAATAAAATCATATAGTATTAATACGTTTATTTTTATTCTATATCAATTGAGGCGCGAATCAGTCTTAGAGTGGGCTATTATCGTCGGTACGATCGACCCATTACAGGCGTAGACATTGCGCTACAGGTGATGTCTACACTCATGAATTTATCATCTTGTAGGGCGCGATGGGCATCATTCTAATTCAGTCCGAAGCGCGTCTAATTCTTGCATGTATTCCCAGTATTCGGCTTGCATCTCCTCAGCGAGTTCCTGCAAGAGGTCTGCGCCGCGAGCGCTAGCGAGGCTCGCTTCCAGCTTCAGCGACATCATCGTGCCATAGCGCAATTCGCTGTGGCGGTCGCGCAGGTCACGTAGCGTGATAGCGAGGTCTTGGTACTGGCGTTGGAGCCGTCGCAAGATCAACACCGACAGCGGAGTCGAGGTATCGAGGACGATGCTCGGCTGGCGAATATCAACGGGTGCCGCTTCGCACAGGGTCTCCAAGGTGTCGAGGTCTTCGTCCTGATACGCGCTGTTAATCATCGCCATCAGGCGCGTGCGGCGCTGGCGGTCGTCATCATCGCGCGCGAGATCGGGATGAAAACGGCGCGCAAGTTGACGATAGAGTTGCTTCAGGCGTTTGGCAGGGGTCTTGCGTTTGCGTGCCGTGCCCAATCCGTCGTCGTCTGGGGGCGGGGTTGCGTCCTCATCGCTACTCGCACGCTTCCACAGTTCTTCCATGCGGATCTTCTCGCCCAGCTCCTTCTTGAACTGAGCTTCTTTCAGCGCTTCGATCGCGGATTTCACCGCTTCGATCTGGTCGGTCAGCGGCTTGATGAGCGTGTTATAGCGGTCTTCAAACTCGCGCAATTCGTCTTGAATCGCGTTACATTCGCGCTCTAGCCGATCGCACTCACGTTCTAGCTCGGCGACTTTGCCGCGCAACTGTTCGATTTGGCGCTGTAAATCTTCGGCTGACATGATGGACAACTATTCATAGGTCATATTAACAGTACAGTATAGCATGTTATACAATCACAACATAGTGCGCCCATTGTGCTTCGTAGACCCGATAGCTGAGGCGGTCGCCATACCAACAGACTTCTAATTGAATACCAGTGAAAATCCAATCGCTCAGCGGCGGTCAGGTCGTCCCTGCGCGTGCAAATGATGTTATCATCATAAGCACGATTGCCAATCATGACGGAGGACACACACCATGCAAAAAGCACAACAACCGCCGTTTTCGTCCACCTTGCTCGCCTTATTGACGCATCGCGTGCTGTGGACGACGACCCTCGCGGCGGTGATCCCGTCCGTGATGACCGTGATCGGGGTTTACGTCTTACAACCGACGGTGACCCCGCTCTTGTGGCTTGTGCCGCTCGGCGCACTGGTGATCGGCATGATCGCCGGTGGCATCAATTATCGCGCTGGCTATCGCCAGACCGAGCATATCCTCCAGCAGTATATAGATGTGCTAGAGCAGGTAGCCGAGGGCAACTTGCGCGTTCGGCTCAGCTTACCAGCGATCGACCAGCAGACCAGCGAGATCAAACGCTTGCGCCATCTGGGCGAGGCGACCAACCGCATGTTAGACGTATTGCAAGACGTTGTGCGCGATTTTAGCGGCGCGCTGACCGAACTCGACACGCGCACGCAAGAGATTCTCTCCGCCACGCGCCGACAAATCCAGATGGGGACTGAGCAGGATGCCGTCGTCAACGAGACGACCGCCACCGTCAACGAAGTGCGCGCCACCGTGACCGAAACTGCCGAGCGCGCGCAGAGCGTCGCTGAGACCGCCCAATTTTCGGTCGATATTTCAAAAAATGGCAACGATGCAGTCGGCGCGACCATCAACGCGATGGAGACCATCCGGCGGCGCGTGGAAGATATCGCCGATAATATCCTCGAACTGAGCGAACACACCCAGCAAATCGGCGAGATTATCGCGGCGGTCAACAACTTAGCCGATCAATCGCGGATGCTCGCGCTCAATGCCTCGGTCGAGGCGGCGCGAGCCGGCGAAGAAGGCAAAGGCTTCGCAGTCGTCGCGATGGAAGTCCGCAACCTTGCCGACCAGAACCGCGAGGCAACCGTACAGGTGCGCGAAATTCTCGGCGATATTCAACGGGCGACCAACAGCGCCGTGATGGTCACCGAGGAGGGCAGTAAGGGCGTGGATGCCGGACAACAGCGCGTCAACAACGCCGGCACGGCGATCGAAGAACTTTCACAGGCGATCGAAGATGCCGCGACCGCCGCCATGCAAATCGCCGCCAGCACCCGCCAGCAGACGATCGGCATGGATCAACTGACGGATGCGATGCGGACGATCAAACACGCGACTGCCGAAACTGTCAGCAGTACGATGCAGGTCGAGACGAGCGTCAACCGCCTGCGCGATACCGCGACGCGCGTCAATCAAGCACTCGACCGCTTGCAGTATGATTGACGTGGGGCGCGGCTTTATTCCTGCGCGGGTTCAGCTTGCAGAGCCGGAATAGCGAAATTGCGATCAAGCACGCCGACCGCATCCTGAAATTCGCGGAAGCTCTCGGTCGTGGTGTCGATCAACAAAATGTAAGCCGTGTCATCGTATATCCGCGCCACTCCCTGCCGAATTTGTGGACTCGGGTCGTCATCGGACGGGAAGCTGACCACCAGCACCGAGTCCAGCCCGCCGAGTTGCGCGGGATCGGTGACCAGCGTTGTGTTTTCCTCGCTGATCGTCCCCGCGAAGGACTCATCGACCGTCTGCCATAACTCAACGATCGCATCCGTCGGCGACTCAGTATCGACCGCCGCCGCGTGGATCGTCACCGCGTCATCAGGGCTGGTGAAGGTCACGTACGTATCAGCTTCGCTCACGCGCCAATCAGTCGGGATCGGCAGGATGAAACGCTCATCCGGCGCAGTGTATAACTCCAGTGGTTCGATCGATTCCAGCACGGGCAAGAATACATCTTCGTGCAAATCATCGTAGAACACCTCGTTCGTCTGCAACATGACGAAGGCCGTCTCGCCGTCGATCTCAGTGATCGCAATGTCGAGGATGACCGTCTGCGTGCCGAATGAACTCTCCGCCTGATACACATCCCACACGTAAGCATCCGTCTCGATCGTCGTGGCGGGGACGGGCATCGCCGTCAGTTCAAACTGGTTCTGGATGCGTTGGAGAAGCGTCTCATCATCAGCATCAATCGCCTGTACGATCAGCGCGGTGCGGTCGGTGGCATCCAGCAGGCGCAGATAAACGCCCGTCGATTGCTCCGAGATGATCCAGTCAGCCGGGCGTTCACCCTGTACGGCAATCGTCGCGTTGATGAAGGGCATGAACGCGATCGCGTCGTCGCTGTCGTCGTCATCGTCCTGCGCCAGCGCGGCCAGGCTCCACAGGCTGAGCATGACGATCAACCCAAGGCGTAGCAATGTCTTCATAGTCAATTGACCTTTCTTATCAAATCAATATGCGAAGGCAGTGTACCTGATGGATATGAACATGATGTGAAGGTCACTGCTCAAAGCGATCGCTTTTGTAAATCGCTAGAGATGACGTGTGCGCCCTGCTGTAATAACATCTGATTACCCGCCGCTGGTAGATCGACCGCGTGCAGGGTGCGCCCCTGATCGATACAGGCGGTGGCGGTGTACATCGCGCCACCGTCAATCGCTGATTCGACAATGACCGCATGCTGGCACAAACCGCTGATGATGCGATTGCGCGAGACCAAACGTGGCGCGTTCGGCGTGGCGTCGGGGTGATTCTCGCTCAGCAGTGCGCCGCGCTTTAAGATGCGTGCGCCCAGCGTGTGATTTTGCAGGGGATACACGTTCAGCACGCCACTGCCCAGCACTGCCACCGTCTGCCCACTGCGGACGCTGAGCGCGCCATAGTGCGCGGCGGTATCGATGCCCATCGCTAGCCCGCTGACGACCACATAGCCCGCCTGGGCGAGCAAGGCCGCCAGCCGAAAGGCGATTTTACGCGCATCGGGCGATGGTTGGCGCGTGCCGACGATCGCCACCGCGCGCTCAATCTGCGCGAGGGCTAAGGCTCCTCTGTAGAAGACCGTCGGCGGTTCATCGTCCAGCGTTCGTAGAATATCGGGGTAGAGACGGGTGTAACGGGGCGCGATGGTGATCTGCTGGGCGCGCCACACGTCCATCTCGCGTCGCGTCCGATCAAGATCAATCTGCTGGATTGCCGCCGCGATCTTCTCGCCCACGCCGCGCACCGCTTGCAGGGCGGGGCGGTCAGCCTGTAACACGCGATCGGCACTGCCGAAGTGCGCGACCAGTGCGCGCAATGTCTTGCCGCCGACGTGCTGTAACAGACTCAGCGCGACCCATGCGCTATCATCAGTCACCGGCACGCTCACTCTTCCTGATAATATTCCACTAGCGAGAGCAACATGGTATGAATGAAGGTGTTCACCTGTCGCAGTAAGCTCGCCCACTCGGTCGAGTTGCGCGGTTGCGATAGCTCTGACCATGTGAGAATCGAATTGATGACGAAATCGCTAAAATAGAAGAAACCGCGCATCGCCTGCGGCATGGTCAAGCCATCAGTAATCAAGATAGAGGCATACTCCTTGCCCAGATCAATGGCATCGCTCAGTTGCTCATCGGATGCCCCCGCCGCCAGATACGACCGGATCGCCTCTAATGCCCGCCGTCCTAGTTGCCGCATCTCGTGGATATTATCCTCGCTCATGGTGGCATACCACTGGATGTCTTGCAGGTTATCCTGTGTGACGCGCATCCGCGCTTGTCCTAGCGCATTCTGGATGATGACTTGCACTTCGGTCGATGGTATCTCGCCCTGTGATTGGGCATAGCGGATCAACTCATCCTGATTGAAGCGCCGGTGTCCGCCCGGCGTTCGCCGTGAGGGTAGCTCGCCTTTATCTGCCCAGTTGCGGACAGTCGCTGGGTGTACCCCTAGAATATCGGCGGCTTTACGCAAGCTCACCCATTCGATTGTCTCGTTTTTACTCATAACTCAATTGCCCCATACCGATTCATGTTACTCTCATTATACATGATCTCAGCAAAAAGTCGGGGTGTGGTCACCAATGATGTTGTTGGCGAACCGATCGAACCGCTATCGGCCCTCATCCCCTCCCGACTTTTTACGCCGCAAGCTGAAGCATGGCGGCGACTATGTGTGGCGGGGAAGCCATCTGAAGTAGCTCTGATCCCGCCGGATAGGTTTTCCAGCCTCTTTAGTAGGCTGGTATAGCCACAAGATAGCGTGGTCAAGCTCTTTTTGTCCCCTTTTTGAAAAAAGGAACGTCAAAATGGACAAGGTCAAGGAACGACAGTTCCTTGGGGGGGCGGGGGGGCAAAGCCCCTGCCATAAAAACCACGCGAAACCCTAAAGAACCATAAAGTATAGCCTAGCCACATTGTGGCGGTCGGGAGCGTGATTTAGGATGAGGGCTGGAGTCGCCAACAGTCTCACCATCAAATCAGGGCGATTTTGGTTACAATAGACGCAAGAATCCATATTGACCCTGAGAAAGTGAGTGACACATGGCACAAGCGATGACGGTAGCGGCAGTCCAGCTGGATGGCGCACCCGCCCCGACGGTTGAGCGTCTCGACCGCGCCCAACGCCAGATTGCACAGAGCGCGAACGCCGGGGCGCAATTGGTCGTCCTGCCGGAGCTATTCAACATCGGATCGACCTATCACGAGACCAACTACGACGTGACCGAACGCGCCGACGGTCACACGATGCAGTGGCTACAAGCACAAGCCCGCGCGCATAACCTACACATCGCCGGATCATTCTTGCTGGTCGATGACGAAGATACCTATAACAGCGCTTTCATCGTCGCCCCTGATGGGCGCAACTGGCGCTATGACAAGCTCTATCCCTACCTGTGGGAGCGCGTCTACTACCGCGACGGGCGCGGCATCACTGTCGCCGAGACCGACATCGGGCGCATCGGCCTTATGATCGGCTGGGATGCTGGTCATAGCGATGTCTGGCGACGCTATGCCGGACGGGTGGACGTGTTGCTAGTCTTGAACGATTTACAGGACATCAGCGAAGCTGCCCTCGCATTCCCAACGGCTGACCAGCCCGATGTATACGTGCATGATCTGGGCTTGCTCGTCAGCTGGGCGGCGGATGACTCGTCCGATTATCTGGGGCATGATCTGCGTCAGCAGGTCGAGTGGATCAATGTGCCGGTGGTGTGTGCCGGCGCTAGTGGCGAGTTTCGCTCGCGCTTACCATCGCCCTTCTTCTCGGTCAGCTTTGCGACGCTCTTTCGTCCAGATCTGTGGACGGTGGTCGATCAGCATCACGCACAGACCGAACTCGTCGCGCCCTTCGCCCATAACACGCGCATCATCGCCGCCAGCGGACAGACCATCGCACAGGTCGCTACCGGCGGCGACACGCACACCGTCGCCACGCTGACCCGCCCCGATTTACAGGCGATGCCCCGTGCCGATGACCCGCCCCGCATGAGTACGCCCGCGCTCGCCTATCCGCTGGTGGATGTCGTCGGCGCGGCGATTTACACGCTCAACTATCGGCGTAATGTGCGCCGCTACTGGGGCGCACGCATGGCACCGATCGAAGCGACGACCTATCGCTGGCTGGGCATCGTCATGATTATGACGGTCGTCGGTGCCATTCTGGGGCAACTTTTCCCACGGCGACGACGCGATGATTGAGCCGGCTAACCTTGATGTGCAGGATGGGCAACTTTCGTGTACAATCGGGATAGATTTGCCCAAATAACGCATTCAATAACCAACTGATTTCAAGATAATAGGAGTGTTCGTCATGGCTTCTCGTACAGAATTACTCATGGAAAAACTGCGTGATTTACAATCTAGCTCCGGCGATGTCGAAGCGGCGGCGGTCGTCAGCGTCGATGGCTTGAGCATGGCATCCGCGCTCCCGCCGGGCATCGAAGAAGATCGCGTCTCGGCGATGTCGGCGGCGATGCTCTCACTGGGCGAGCGGATTTCAAGCGAGTTGACCCGCGGCGAGCTAGAGCAGGTCAACGTCAAAGGGGAAAATGGCTACGTGATCCTCACATCCATCGGTGAAGAAGCCGTGTTGACCGTCCTCGCGCGCAAAGATGCCAAGCTGGGTTTGATCCTGCTGGACGTGAACCGCGCCGTCGATGCGCTGGAACAGATTGTATAAGATGAACGCCGGGGGGCATGCGCCGACGAGGATCATTGCCATAGCACAGGATTATAACAACCGTGATTGAGCCGAGTGGTCTCTATTACCCCAACCGCATAGCCCGCGCCTTCTTCGGCGCGATGGACGATGTGATGGGACAAAACGGCCTCGCCACCTTATTGGGCTTGGCGGGGCTGGATGCTCATCAGGGGTCGCCGCCACCCGCTACACTGGCGCGTGAGTTCGATTTTGCCGCGATCGCCGCGATCAACGTCGCGCTTGAGGAGATGTACGGCGTGCGCGGTGGGCGTGGGATCGCCTTACGCATCGGGCAGGCGACCTTCGCACAGGGCATCAAGACCTTCGGCGTGATGCGCGCCATGCGTGATCCCGTCTATCGTGCCTTGCCCTTGCCTAAACGAGCCCGCTACGGCATCGATGCCCTCGCCCTCTTGCTCTCGAACTTCACCGACCAGCAATCGCACATCCGCGCAGAAGAGAATGCATGGTTGTTCGTCTCGGATGTGTCGCCGTTTGCGTGGGGGCGCATGTCGAATAAGCCGGTGTGCCACATGATGACCGGAATGCTGATCGAAACCTTGCGCTGGGCGAGCAATGGCTATGAATTTTACGTGCGCGAGACCGCCTGCACCGCCACCGGACACGACGCGTGTGTCTTTCGCATCAATCAAACGCCCATCGGCAAATAGTCGCGCGGGGCTATCGTTGATTCTGTTCATGACTCTATAGTAAAAACTACGGGGTAAACATGGTACAATACCTGTAGTTTATATGATTCGCCATGAGCGAGTTTGATTTATGTTTAGTATTTAAAGCACTTATAGGGGGCTTTTGGATGAATAAGCCGCGTATCCTGATTGTAGAAGATGACCTCGACCTATCGGAAATGGTGAGTTCGTATTTCCGCGTGCAAAATTACGACGTGATGACTGCCGCATGGGGCGAGGAAGCCTTACAACTGGCCAACAACAATCCGCTCGATTTGATCATGCTGGATATACGCCTGCCGGATATTGATGGCTTTGAGCTGTGCCGCCAACTCCGCAACAGTCGCAAAACAGCGGATACCCCGATCATCTTCTTGACGGAAAAGCGCGACCGTGTCGACAAATTGCAGGGGCTAGAACTCGGCGTTGTCGATTACATCACCAAACCCTTCGATATTCAAGAACTGCGCCTGCGCGTGCGTAACGCCATTAGCCGTTCGCAGATGCCCGCCGCCAATAACTCCGTCACCGACCTGCCCGAGGGCGATCTGGTCGATGAAAAGCTGAAAGTTCTATTAGAGACAGACGATTGGGCTGTCCTACAATTCACGATCGAAAGCCTCAGCGCCTTCCGCGAGCGTTACGGCTTCGTCGCCGCCGATGACGTGCTACGCGCCGTCACGCTGATGGTACGCAATGCCGTGCGTGAATTCGGCGATCCAGCCGATTTTGTCGGGCATCTCGGCGGCGAGCGCTTCGTCATCATCACCAACCCCGAAGCCGTCGAAGATATTCAAGATCGCGTCGAGCGCCGGATTTCGCAATCGCGCGAGTACTTCTACCCCCTGCGCGACCGCGACCGCGCCCAACAAGCGATGCAAGAGAACCATCTGAACATCGTGAGCGGGGTCATCATGGCGGACGAACACAACTTCGAAGACCTCGACGCGCTGAAAGAGACCATCCGCAACGCGACGCGCACGACCTGAACGGCGCAATCTGCATGACGAACGGGGCGATTGATCGCATCGTCGCCCCATAACACTCGCATGAGATTTATTGAGGAGCGAGAAGCGTTTTATGCCTGTTCAAGTCGTCTGGGATGATGCCCAACAGACCATCATTCGCACCGAAGTTAAGGGCATCTGGACATGGGAAGAATACCACGAGGGCACGCAACAGGTCTTCGCGATGATGGCGGAAGTCGATCATGATGTGGTTGGCATCATCAACACCCGCGATCCTAAGTCCAGCTTACCCAAAGGCAACCCGATCCCGCACTTCAACAGTACAGCGCGCCGCTTCGCTGATTATCCCGACCTGCTGATTATCAACGTCAACCCGAATGGCTTCATGCGGGCGATCAGCGGCTTGTTCATGCGTCTACAACCGAGCATGAGCGACCAGTATCGCCAAACCACAAGCCTCGATGATGCCCGTGCGCTACTCCGCGACCACGCCCGCCCTTGATCTCGCGCTGACGCACAGCTTCTCTCTTCATTCATTAAGTAATAATTCATTATGTTAATGGTCATAAGCCTACCGCTATGCCTAGTTTGTAAGACCAAGTTATTTTGTTATGTGTCCTAATGTGTTATAGTCTCTTTAAAGTAAGGGGCTTTCGTATCTGGCGTGGTCAAGCTCTTTCTGTTCCCTTTTTTCAAAAAGGGGACGCCAAAAACTTTTGTTTTTTGAGCGCTATGCGTTCAAAATGAACAAGGTCAAGGAACGGCAGTTCCTTGTGAGGGCGCGGGGGCAAAGCCCCTGCCATAAAAACCACGCGAAATCCTAAAGAACCAAAAACACTTTTGTAGGATTATATACAATAGGGATAGTGACGTGACAGTAACCGTGCATTGGTATGACGGGAAGCATACCATTCTGCTGATTCAATATCTTAAAGGCTGGTCATTAGAGGATGCCGCGGCGACAATCGCGACGGCACAATGGATGATTCGCCATCGTGATCATGCCGTGCATGTCGTTGTTGATTTCTCCAACGAGCATCACAGTGCATCTGCCCATGACTATACACTGAACGCACGCCAACTCGCGCAGGGTTTCCCGCGTTTGTTCCTCGTGCGTCCGAATATCTACACGACAACGGCTCTGCGCGTACTCAACGAACACGAGCCATCCGCCCAACGCTTCAAATTTGCCCAGTCCCTCAACGATGCGCTGACCTATCTCAGCGGTCAATGGGCGCATCTCAGCGTTTAATCGCGCTTGCGCTGGGCGTAGCGCGCTTCTTCTTCGACAAAATCGACCGTTGCCACAATCGTTGGATCGGGTTTGGTTCGGGCATCGACCTGAACCCGTTCTTTCTCGGTGACGCGCATCGTTGCTAAATCAACCTGTACGTGACCGATCGCGCCCTGTGCCACATCGCGCAGATACAAGGCGCGATTATCGAGGCGGGTGCGGGTTTCGCCCGTTCGGGCGACGATGCACAGGCGCAGAGCCGGCGCAACTGCCCCGCTGACAATGATGCTCTCATCGCGCACCGGCGGCAAGTGATAGCGCCACGATGCCCGCGCATCGACCAGACCAATGCTCGTCGTGCGTTGGAGCGTGTCGCGCTCGCTCGCCGCTAAATACTCGCTGACGTTGGCGACGTGATAGCCCATGCCATCCAACACAATCAGCGCACTGCGGCCGTTGGTCACCGCGCAATGCCACACCGCCTCATCGCAACTCGCGCCTAAGTCCAGCACTAGTACCGGCGGCGGACAGGTGGCGATCAGCGTTTGCAGGGTGGTATACAGGCGCGGTAATCCGCGTAAATCGCCGGCGATGTGCGCGGTATATAGGATAGTCAATTGCTCAGGTTGGGACATTGGCGTTTCCTCGCTCATATTGATAGATAGTCGTCACTGATGAAGCGCTTTTCGTGGTATTGCACTTGTGGCTGTTATTTGGGATGTCGCGTGGTTGGTATTGACCACACAACATACGAAAGAACCCAGTAGCATGGTCTTGAAACGACATCACTTCAGGTATTCTAAAGCGAAATCCCCGCTGTGAGATATAGCAAATTTGGGCGGTATGGGATAGACTAAATGCATCGTGGCGATAAAGGCTCAAGGACAATCAGTAGATGAATGATGCTTTCTTGGATAATTTCATGCAGGCGGCGCAGGCAATTACCGGTGCCGAGCGTTGCATCGCGTTCGATCAAGAGTTGACCGTCCAGACCAGCCACAACATTGATGCGGCTCTGCTGACAGATGAGAGCTTCATCACAGCGGTAAAAGCCGCGGCGCAGGATGCCATCGACCAGCGTCAGGCGGTCATCACCAACAATCTCATCACTGATCCCGAAGACGCACCCAACACCAATATCCACCTGACCGACCTGCGGATGGTCGTCACGCTCCCCGTGCCGGGGCGCGGCGCGGTCTATTTCGATCAGCATATCCGGCAGGGCGTGTTCGAGCGCGAGATGGTCGATAAGCTAGCGCTGATGGCGAAACGCGCGATTGCGACCGGTCAAACCGATATGACCCGCGATGAACTGATCGCCTTCTACGAAACGCTGTGAGCGTCTGCCACCCGTTCGACCCTCGATCAAGGCTTGTGAGATCGCGCAATCACCAGAGCGATCTATTACAGCTATAACATATAATCAAAGGATGCGATCATGTCTAATCAAGGTCAAGGAACGATAGTTCCTTGTGCGGGTGCGGGGGCAAAGCCCCTGCAATAAAAACCACGCGACATCCCAAAGCGCCAACCCGTGAAACGCCTGCGTTGTCCGAAATTGAATGCTGCACACGTTATTCAGGAGATTATTTTGCAATTTTCACTGCGCCCCGCAAATTATAACGATGTAGCCTTGCTCGCCCGTATGAACAAACAATTGATACAGGACGAGCATAGCCGCAACACGATGTCACACACCGAACTCGCCGACCGCATCACGCGCTGGCTTGATGATGGACGCTCGATCATCATCGTCGAGCGCGACGACGACGCGATTGGCTATCTGGTGTATTACGGACAAGATGAAAAATACTACCCCTACGAGAACAGCGTCTACGTGCGCCAGTATTTCATCCAACCGCGCTATCGGCGGCGCGGTATCGGGCAGGTGGCATTCGAGCGCATCGCCAAGGAGTACTTCCCGCCCCATGCCGCCATCATGCTCGACGTACTCCATACCAACCCCGAAGCCAAAGCCTTCTGGATGAAGCTGGGCTTTGACATGTACTGCGTCACGCTCCGGCGCGACTGATCGCGGTCGCGTCATAGCTCAAGCTCAGCGATTGCCCGCTGTTCCAGCGTGATGATCTCGTCACCCTCGATTTCTAAAAATGCGTATGCGCCCGTCTCGGCAATCGCGCCGGGGTTGATGACCTGTGTGCGCCCGATCGTATCCATCCCAACAGCCTCGTGAATGTGTCCGGTGAAGCAGACGAGTGGTTGCACCCGTTCGATAAAAGCACGTACAGCGTGACTGCCGACGTGTGTCACGCTGTCGCCATCGGCGATCTGATCACAGCGCGTGCCGTAGGGCGGTTGGTGTGCCATCAGCAGTTTCGGCATCGTCGCCGGCACGCCCTGCAAGGTATCTTGCAAGAAGCCCGCCAGTTGCTCCTCGCTGAAGACGTAATCGCCACTGAAGGGTAACGCGCCCCCCACGCCCAACACCGCGATGCCGTCGATGATCGCGTGGCGACGATGAACGCTGATGCCCATACGCGCCAGCATCATATTCATCTGCTCAGTGTCCATATTGCCACACACGGCGAGGATATGCTCGTTATAAGGCTGGACGGTGTTCAGCAGGCGTTGCAGGTGATCCATACTGCCGTTGGTCATATCGCCCACGAACAGCACCACATCGACATCCGCGAGGACGTGCCGCATGCGCTTGAAGTGTGCGCTTTGATCGTGAATATCAGGAAAAGCGACGAAAGTTGTCATGATTGACGTGTATCCTTACTCAAGTTATGCGTTTTCGTCATCATTGTAACGCATATCAACGCACAATCTCGACCACAACGCCCGTCTCGGCCCACACATAGAGCCGGCGCACGTTCGCATCACTCAGCAGAATACAGCCGTATGTCACGCGCCGCCCGAGGCTGTTTTCCCATATCAATTGACCGCCGCCCCGCGTCGGGAAGCCGTGAAAGCCGTTGGTGAAGCCCGCGTTAGGCACCGGTTGATAAATCCCCATGAAATTCGGCATGTACAGATTCCAGTTGGCGGCATAGGCGTTCGGCACATGCGATTGAATCTGATATACGCCCGTCCACGTCGGGCTATCGGCAATGCCCGTGCTGGCGGGCCAATCCCACTTGAGCGCGCCATTCTCATACACCCGCGCCCGTTGCTGGCTGATGCTAACGACGATGCGCTTATCCGGCACGACTGGCAAATCGAGGAAGGCATCCGCTGGCGGAATCGTGATCGTCTGCCCGATGGCGAGCGATTGTAAGCCGTTGTTGGCTTGCTGGATGTACAGGTAGGGGATGCCGTAATCCCAGCCGATGCTGGTCATGCTCTCGCCTGCCTGTACGGTGTGCGTGCGCGGTAGATGTTGCACCGTCACCGTGACGGCATCCGACGGGCGACCGCTAGCAATCCGCGCCTGTAAGGCTTGTATCGCCCCGTCTAACTCGATCGTGCGCGTCGCATCCGCGCCGAAGCTAGCATCCACGCGCCCAGCCAGCACCGCCCGCATCCGATCGGCATCCGCGCGCAGGGATAATCCGAAGGGGCTGTCCGGGTCGGGCTGTGCGCTCAACCAGCGCCCCCACACGCGCGGTTCAATCGTCCACGTCTGGCGCTCATCCGTGACTGGATCGTAAACGACCAGCGTCAGCGGCATACGCAATAAGCCTTGCGCGGTCTCGACCAGTGGCGCGGCATCCTGCACCGTCGGCGTGACAGCGCTCATCACCAGCGATACGCTCGGTTGATCGAGCGTGGGCGGGGTCGCCTGCGCCTGCGTGACGGTCGCTAACACGTCGATTTTGCGTCCGGCTTGCGCGGGAGTCGCCTGTACCTGTCCATCGACAAACGTGATGCCCGCGTTGACGGGCGCAATGCTGAACTGGATCTCGCGCTGGAGCAGAGCCGTAATCATCACGTCCGGGTCAACATTGATGATTGGCGCGACGCTGTGTGTGCTGAACAATTGCTCTAAGCCGCCGTCACCATGCCCGATCGCAAAAGCGCGGACAGCAGTCGCCCGCGTATCGAAGGTGATGCCCAGTTCGTCGGCGGCGATTGACCAGGTGCGCTCGCCATCGCGCAGGGTGATCGCCCCCCAGCTACGGGTGAGCGCGGTCTCGGCTTGGGCGGGGGTCATGCCGCCCAGATCGACCTGTGCCACCTGCACACGCGGGTAGATCGTATCGGCATATGCCATCCGCACCGCGATGATGCCCATCAACACCATGAACAGCACGCCCGCGATGATCGCCACTGGCACCACCACCCACCAATGCGCGGCGCGGCGGCGCGAACGGGCGGCATTGGGCTTGATGTGTCCGGGGTGGCGATAAGATTCAGGCAAACTGCTCATGGATAAGTGTCCTCTATACGCTAGCGTCATCAACGGGTATCGCTGGTATCTCTACACACCATTAGACACCATCACCCCCGCATACGTTCCATAAGACTTGTTACAAATCTGTAAAAATGGGCGCTAGACCTCATGCTGTCTCTGTGCCGCTTTCCATCGCCTGCACCTGCTGGAAGCGACGCACGTAGCGCTCGGTCGCTGTGTCGAACTGTGCGCCGACGAAGGCATCCGCCAGCGACTCCGCTAGCGCGATCCCGATCACGCGCCCGCCGACCGCGAGAACGTTCATGTTATCGTGCTGGACACCCTGCGCCGCGCTATAGGCATCGTGGCAGATGGCGCAGTATACGCCCTTGATCTTGTTCGCCGCAATCGACGCGCCCACGCCACTCCCACACACCAGAATCCCGCGTTCGGCTGTCTGGTCGATCACTGCCTGCCCGACGGTCTTAGCGGCATCGGCGTAATCTGTGCGTTCGGTGGCGCTATCCACGCCTAAATCGACCACCTCATGCCCCTGCTGGCTCAGATAAGCGACCAGATGTTGTTTGAGCATATATCCAGCGTGATCGGATGCGAGTGCGATTTTCATAGCTTGCTGTCTCCTATCATGTGCGATGCTTATCTCGTGCCTGTATTGTAGCAGATCATCGCCGGGCTGGATTGTCTCTAATTTTTGGTTCTTTGGGATGTCGCGTGGTTTTGTCGCAAGGGCTTTGCCCCCGCACCCCCACGAGGAACGATCGTTCCTTGACCTTGTTCATTTTGAACGCACAACGTTCAAAAAACCAAAAGTTTTTGGTGTCCCCTTGTAACTACTCAGGTCAATTGATTTACGCCAGTCTTTGCCCTCAAGATAAGCACGGTCGAAGTTCCTCTCCTAGCCACATAGTGGCGGTCGGGAGAGGGATTTAGGGTGAGGGCTGAGTAGTTACGGTACGACTACAAAATAACGTGGTCGCGCCGCTTTTTCCGCCGCAAGCTCAAGCATCGCGGCTAAGTGGTGTGGCGGGGAAGCCATCTAAACTGGCTCTGACCCCGCTGAAGTGTGCCTTAGTCCCTTCAGTCAGTGGACTTACCTTGCTAGTCGCCAGAGACTTTAGTCTCTGGTGATGGACTGTCCACGCTATCATGTGGTTATATCATTAGTTACGCTGGGGGCATGCGCGATGCGCCCACAACACCAATTACCGGATAAAATCGCAGATTCTTACCCATACTTTAAGATTACGCGCTATGCTAAAGGCGTACACAAGGGAGATGCGCTAATGTTTA
>DAOTTV010000127.1:0-17542 GCA_034437755.1 Anaerolineae bacterium
ACAGAGCGATTATGACTACGCCCAGAAAAAATACGAGGAGAGCTTACGCATCCGGCGCGAGATGGGCGATAAGGGCGGCATCGCAGACTCGCTATCTGACCTTGCTCGTAATGCGCTCAATCGCGGCGAGATCGATCAGGCGCGCCGATATATTGAAGAGTCGATCGAAATCTATGCCGACATCGGCGATAAATCCGGCGAAGCCCTCTCGCGAGCTGGGCGCGGAGTCGCCTTGCTGTTCCTCGATGAACTCGATGCCGCCGAGCAGGATTTCCACGCGGCACTGACGATCGGGCAGACGCTCGATAGCCCGATGATCCTGACGCAGATTTACGGCGGTCTGGGCGAACTGGAGAGCCGTCGCGGCGACGACGCACAGGCGATGGACTGGTTCCGCAAAGCGCTTGCCAACCACAACACCGACGAAACTCCGCTGGCGATGATCCTCTTCGCGCTGATGGGCGTCGCTGACTTGCGTTGGCGGGCGGGCGATTATCAAGGCGCGTTAGAACTGGTGACGCTGGTCTTGCGTTACCCGCGTAACTTCCTCGGCATGGTCGAGACGCGGGCGTCGCAACTGCTGGATAAGCTGACGGAGACGCTCGACGAGCAAACCATCCAGACCACCATGACCGCGAGCAAGTCACTAGTGCTGACGCAGGTCGTCACCGCCTTGCTCGCCGACGATGACTAGGGCATCTTGCCTGCGGTCAGGATGCGATCGAGATTGTAAGCGGCGCTGATGAGCGACAAATGGGTGAAGCCCTGCGGGAAGTTGCCGAGCGCCTGCCCGCGTGTGCCGGTCTCCTCGGCATATAAACCGAGGTGATTGGCATAGCCGAGCGTCTGCTCGAACATCAGGCGCGCGTCTTCGATGCGTCCGGTGCGCGCGAGGGCTTCCACAAGCCAGAACGTACACATATTGAACGTGCCTTCGTCGCCGTCGATGCCGTCAATACCCGCCTCGGTATTATAGCGATAGACCAGACTATCCAGCACCAGACCGCCGTCATCCGGCGGTCGCATGATCGCGTCAATCGTCTGCTCGATGCGCGGGTCATGCGGGGACATGAAGAACACCAGCGGCATGATTAAATTGCTGGCATCCAGCGTATTGCCGCCGTAGGTCTGCGTGAAGGCTTTGATCTCCTCGTTCCACCCCTGTGCTATAATCTCTTCATAGATTTTATCGCGCTCGGCAAGCCAGTATTGGCGCGGCGCGGGGAACGAGCGTTTGCGGGCGAGGCGCACCCCACGATCGAGCGCGACCCAGCACATCAGGCGGCTATAGACGAAGGCTTGATCTTGCCCGCGCACTTCCCAGATGCCTTTATCCTGCAAGTGCCAGTTATCTGCCACCCAGTTCAAAATCGCGCGTAGGGATACCCACAGATCGTAACTGATGCGCTTGCCATATTTGTTATACAGATAGATGCTATCCATCAGTTCGCCGTAGATGTCCATCTGCAATTGGGTCGATGCTTCGTTGCCGATGCGTACCGGTTGGCTATCAGCATAGCCCGCCAGATGATCGAGCGTGCGTTCGGGGATGTGATGCGCGCCCTCAATCGTATACATGATTTGCAAGGGCGGCTCGCCTTCGGATTCTTGGATACGCGCCTGCAACCAGTCGATAAACGCGCCGGCTTCTTTCGTAAAGCCGATGCGTAAGAAGCCATAGAGCGTGAACGCGGCATCGCGCAACCAGCTATAGCGATAATCCCAGTTACGCACGCCGCCGATGGTTTCCGGCAGGCTGGTGGTCGGCGCGGCGATGATAGCGCCGGTCGGTTCGTAGGTCAGCAATTTCATCGCTAGCGCACTGCGATAGACCATCTCGCGCCAGCGTCCTTGATACGTACACTGCGCCAGCCACGTCCGCCAGTAATCGACCGTCAGGCGAAAGAGGCGATCTGTCTCGTCAATCGTCGGCGGCGTATGCGTCATATCAGCCTGCGGGTGATGCGCCAGGCACAGCGTGACGATATCGCCTTCGGTCATCTGCCAGTGGCGCACCGCCGCCCCGTCATCAATCGTCAAGCTCACGTCGCTACACAGCGCAAAGCTATACTCATCGCTGGTGAACAACGCGCCGTAAGCCGTCGACTGTACGTCGTGCGTGTCCCGCGCATAGTTGAACGCCGGACGACAGTCGATCTTGACCGGAAATGTGCCGCGTACCATCTTAGCGCGCCGGATCAACCAGCGGCGCTCTTGCTCATCGGGCGTGATACCGACCGGCATGAAGTCCGTCACTTCCAGCACACCCTCCGCACAGATAAAGCGCGTGACCAGCACGTTGGTCTCAGGCCAGTAGAATTGTTTGTACTTAGTCGGGTGATCGGGCGCGAAGCAAAAATAGCCGCCCTGCGCTTGATCGAGAATCGCGCCGAAGATACTGCTATCGTCGAACTGTCGCGGGCAAAACCAATCGATCACACCAGTCATGCTGACGAGGGCGACGGTGTGCATGTTGCCGATCACGCCGTAATTTTCAATCGGGGTATCGCTCATAGACGAGCTTTGGCTTTCGTTTGGCTATCGGGCGAGTGCATGAGTCCCCCTGATCGACAGCGGGACTCATGGGCTTGCGTGCCGCCGCTTACAGCATGTTCAGCGCGCGGCGATAAGTATCGAGCGCATCTTGGAGCTTGCCCTGTCGCATCAGCACATCGCCGAGAATACGATAGATCGCCGGATTGCGCTTATAATCCGCGCCCTCTGCCAGCTGGCGCACGTCGTTTTCGACCACTGCCAGCGATTGATTGGCGCGTACCACGGCTTCGTAATCCTGCAATGCCGCCGCGATATTGCCATCCGCGACCTTGCCCTGTGCGGCTTCGAGCGTGGCGGCAACGTCGATGTCGGTCGGGACGGGTGGCGCGGGCGATTGCCCAGCGCTGACCGGCAGTTGGGTCGGGGTCGGCGGCGTGATCTGCGTCTCACTGCTGGCGGGCGCTGGCACGTCGCTATCCGCCAGCGTGATCTCGGCGAAGTCGTCGTCCGGCTCTGCATCCAGCGCCAGTGTGAAGTCGTCATCGTCCGCGCTGAATTGTGCGATGTCCTCTTCGTCCATCGTCTCGCGCAACCAGTCGGGGATGTCCGCCACATCCAGATCATCGACATCTTCCAAACCCTCGAAGCCTTCTTCGTCCATCCACGCGGCGAAGTCGGTCGCGTCGGTCAGGCTATCATCGACGGTCTCGCGCAACCAGTCCGGCATATCATCGCCGACGGCTTCGGTCTCATCGGTGGACATCCAGTCCATTTCATCGACTTCGACCGTACTCACTTCTTGATTGTCGAGCGTGCCGGCGCTGTCGCTCATCCACGCGGGGACGCTCATCGGCGTGCCGGCGGGCAATTCCATCTCCATCGTCAGATCCGCCGGTTGTAAGCTGGCGGCGGGGGCGACTTCGGGGATGGGCGTTTCGTCAGCTGGGATCGGCGACGCTTCTTCGCCCATGTTTTGCAATTGCTGGTTGTACCACTGCGCCAGTTCTTCTTCTTTCTCTTCTTCAGCGATGAAGGCTTCGACCCATGAGTCGCTGGTATCAATTTGTAACTCCTCGGCGGTGACGGGCATCTCGTCCTCGTCTGTGTCCATCGCCTGTAGGTCTTCGTCCTCGGTGATCTCCTCGAAGATGTCGGCGCGGATTTCGCCCGTGTCGCTCGCGGCGTTCTCTTGCAACCAGTCGGGCAAGTCCTCTTCATCGAGGCCCAAGTCGTCCTCATCTTCATCATCCATGCCGAAGATCGCCGCCGCCATCTCGGACGTGGCGCGTTTCTCGGCTTCGTCGTCGACGGCTTCCATCTCGGCGGTGGACATCGTCTCTTTCAGCCAATCCGGTATCTCGGCTTCGATCGCGTCCGGCACATCGTCGCTCGCGTCGTCCGCGTCAACGTCGATGTAATCCGGCACGTCATCGCGCGATAAGCCCTTGCGGAATGCGGCCTTGAAGAAGGAGTCGATATCTTCCGGCGCGACATCCTGACCGCTGTTGAGGCGCGTCATCACGTCGTCCTTCAAAGAGTCGAACTCGTCGTCTTCGTCGGCGGCGGCATCCTCAGCATCGTCGATCACTTTACCCGCGCCACTCGCGACCGCATCCAGCCAATCGCTCGCGTCGTCCTCATCGCCCACGCTCTCTAAATCGAGATCATCGAGATCGAAGTCGTCATCGTCCAGATCATCGAGCGTGTCGTCATCGTCGAAGCCCATGCCCGTCGCATCCTCAAACGAGAAATCGGTGTAGCCGGGCCCAGTCTCATCGAGATTAGCGGGCATCGGTATATCTGCTGAACCATCGGTCACCAATTCGTCATCGTCCGCGCCCTGTCGCCGTGCGAGGGCTTCCAGCCATTCGGGCGAGCCTTCGTCGTCGCTATCATCCATGCCCAGCGCGGCGAAGTCAACGTCCGTGTCTGCGTCGTCATCGTCCATATCGTCAAGGCTGAAGCCCAGATCGGGCATCGCGGCGCTGTCGTCGCCCGCGCTCGCGCCGCTTAGCGCATCGAGGTCGAAGTCCGGCATGTCGTTGTCGCCATCCCCCAGACTGCTGAGGAAGCCGAGTGGGTCGTCGTCGCCATTGCTATCGTCGCCCAGTTGATCGAGCGCGGCGAAGTCGAAATCAGGCAGGGGGTCGCCGCTGTCGGCGCTATCGTCCAAACCCTGCAACCACGCCATCGGGTCACCGGCGGCGGCAGGTTCTTCCGGCGCAGAGACGGCATCATCAGCGCTATCGCCCCCGAAAATATCATCGAACGAGGGTGCGTCAAGAACATTGCCATCCAGCGCGGCGGCGATGTCGTCCTCTTCCTCGTCGTAATCGTCATAATCGTCGTCGGGAATTTCGTTATTCCCGCTGAAGAGATCGTCGAGATTGGGCGCGTCTAATACATCGCCAGCAGATGCCGCCGCCAGTTCTTCGTCGCTAGCTTCTTCAAAGGGATCGGGCGCTGGCTCTTGCTCGTGCTGGCGACGAGCATCGAGGCGGGCTTGGCGCTCGGCTTCGTCTCTGGCTTTCAGCCGTTCCCATTCTTCGTCAGACATGCCATAGGGCTTGTATTCCGGTAACCCCTGCAAGCGTTCGTCGTCAGGGTCAACGTCGCTTACCTGCATACTCGCCGATGTGGTGAAGCCGCTCTCGTCGCCGCCCTGCCGCTTAGCGAGCGATTCCATCCATTCCATCATCTCGTCCGGTGTCATGTTATCGAAGTCCGGCTCATCGGCAGAGCTATCATCCGTGCTGACCGCCGGTTGCTGGGGTGTCGCTGGATCCGGTTGCGATAGGGGCGGGGCTTCGGGCGGGCGCTGATCGTCTTGCGCTTGTTGGGCTTGTTGCTGGCGGGCTTCTTTCTCTTGCTGTTCCTTCTCTAGCTGGGCTTCCCACCGTTCGCGCGTCCAACCATAGGGGATGTACTCGCCAGCATCTGCCAGTCGTTCGTCGGATTCATCGACTTCCGGTACATCAAGGCTCGCGTCGGTCGTCAAGCCTTCGGTGGCTCCCTGCCGCTTGGCGAGCGATTCCATCCACTCATTAATCTCTTCGGGAGTCATATTGTCGAAATCAGGCATGTCGCTCATGACTCATCACCTCTTTCAGTCGTGTGTGTGCAACTCGGCATTAGGTCTTCAACTCGTTGTCGTCATCGTCAAAATCAAAATCATCGAAGTCGAAATCGTCATCGTCGAAATCTAAATCGTCGAAGTCGTCTTCGGCAAAATCAAGATCGTCGTCGTCTTCATCTATTACATTATCATCAAAACTGATCTCGTCAAAATTAAAATCGTCCGTAGAGGCCGTTTCGTCGTCCCCGTCGAAGTCATCGAAGTCGAAATCATCGAGTCCGAAGTCCTCATCCGCGAGATCGTCGTCGCTCTCAGTCAGCATGTCGATGTCGTCAAAGTCGGTCGTGTCGCGCTCGTCGGTGTCATCGACATCGCTCGCGAGATCATCGATGCTCGTACCCGCATCGCCCGCCAGCAACGCGCCGACGCTGGTCATCGCGCCTGCGTCGATCGCATCGTCGCTCGCGCTGTCCACATCCGCCGTGCGACCGTCGGCCCATGCAGGCAAGGTGCTGAAGCTGAAGCGCCGGCGGCGCGTGGTACGCATCGGCGTGCTGACGTAATCGTCGTCCGCGTCGTGTGGGTGTACAGGTTCTATGCCGCTCGTTTCTTCATCGACAATCTTCTGTAACCACGCAAAATCTTTGATCACTTCCAGATTATCTTCGTTCAGCTTGCGGGCGCGGTGCCCGGTGCCTGCTTCGATGAACTCTTCCTCGATCTCGTCTTCCTCAGCCGTGAAATCAATATCCAGCCCCGGCACCATCGCGTTCAACCAATCGGGCGCGGTATCCGCTTCTTCAAAATCGACCTCTTCCTCGAAGGGCCTGTCATCTTCGCCGACGGGGACGGTCACCGTCTCCAGATCGTCGTCGTCTTTCTCTGCCGGGTCGCTATCAGCCTCATCTTCGACCGCCGTCAACCAGTCGAGTTCGTCATCATCGGCGAAGGCTTCATCTTCATCAATGTCGAAGTCGTCGAAGTCGCCGGCATCATCCTCAAACATGAAGTCATCCTCAGCAAAGTCAGCTTCATCGGCGCTTTCGCCCTCGTCATCACGGCTCGATCGGATGTCGTTCAGCATCCCCGTCATGCCACTCGTGACCGCCGGCGCTTCGTCCATCTCATCTTCCAGCCCTGCCAGCCAATCCGGTTCATCAGTGGGGTCTTCCGCGTCGAAATCGTCTTCTTCATCGCCTTCATCGCTGAAATCAAAGCCGAAGTCTTCAGCACGATCGCCGCTCACGTCGAGCGTGTCCCACTCGCCTTCATCAAGTTCGGGGTCGTCCGCATCCTCAAGCGTGGCACCGTCGAGTTCGCTCATCCAATCGACATCCGCCGGCACGGGCGCGTCGTCGGCTTGGTCGAAGTCGTCTTCTTCATCGCTTTCATCGCTGAAATCGAAGCCGAAGTCCTCAGCACGATCGCCGCTCACGTCGAGCGTGTCCCACTCGCCTTCATCAAGTTCGGGGTCGTCCGCATCCTCGAGCGACGCGACGAACGCGCCGAAGTCGTCCGCGGTGCTATCGTCGTCGTCCGCATCATCGAGCGCGGCATCGTCGAGTTCGCTCATCCAATCGGCATCCGCCGGCACAGGCGCGTCGTCGTCTGTATCAGTCTCGGCGAGCGCGTCGTCGGGGTCTTGTGTCCAGTCTAATAACTCGTCCGTCTGTCCGGTCGTGTCGTCGTTGATAGCCGCCAGCCATTCGCTCTCTTCTTCGTCATCCGCGAAGGCGCTCATCTCGTCAATCTCGTCCAAGTCCTCGTCGGGCGGGCTATCAGCATCGCCGCTGAGGAAGTTGAGCATCCCCGAACTTATGCCCGCCGCCGGTGCGATGTCATCCGACTCCGCGCTGAGATCGTCATCAAATGCGCCGAAGTCGTCGTCTTCGTCTAGCTCATCGTCAAATGCACCGAAGTCGTCGTCTTCGTCTAGCTCATCATCGAACATGCCAAAGTCGAAATCGTCGTCCTCTTCGCCGAAGTCCGGTTCGTCCGCGCCCTCAGCAACCGCTAAGCCGAAGTCAGTCACATCGTCGTCGAAGTCATCCGCAAAATCGAAGTCGTCCTCATCGTCGTCTGTCAGCCACGCCATCGGATCATTCGCATCAGTCGCGGCGACGGGCATCTCGTCATCGTCGGTCGCGGTATTGTCCAAATCCGCACCGCCATCCGTCAACCACGCCATGTCATCATCCGCATCATCCGCGTCGCTCATGTCGATTTCTTCGGCGAAGTCTTGATCTTCGCCATCCTCATCATCCAGCCATTCTAGCCCGTCGAGGCTATCGTCAAATTCATCATTCATATCATCATTCGGGCTGTCGTTCATGCTATCCTGTCCATCTGCTTCTGTGAGTAAGAAATCGTCATCCTGCGTCTCGAAATCTTCGGTATTGTGCAAGTCTTCTAATTCCAGCATATCATCTAATACGCTGTCATCCGTCAACCATGAGAGGTCGTCGCTATCGTCGGTGATCTCATCGTTGTCGTCGTCATCGCCATCTGCTAGCACGCTACCCGCCGCCGCCAAGCCTTCGGTGAAGCCCAGATCGTCGATCGGCTCGTCGTCCAGTTCGTCATCGTCGTAAAATTCGATGCCACTCTCCTGCATCCATGCGAGCGGGTCGTCCGCATCGACATCGTCGTCGCTCTCGTCCGCGTCATAGTCGATGTCGCTCCCTTCCATCCACGCCAGGGGATCATCTTCAACGCTATCGACGCTAGTCGGGGCCTCCGCTTCGGCGCGCAGGGCGGCGGCATAATCGTCTTCTTGATCGTCCGCGTCGTAGTCGATGTCGCTCCCTTCCATCCACGCCAGGGGATCGTCGCTATCATCGCCAGCGAGCGCGTCGTCGCTGTCCGCGCTATCATCCTCAGCCGCCATCAATTCAGACATCAAATCGGACGTGCTGGTGCTGGGTGCAAAATCGAAGAATTCGTCGTCATCCTCAGATATATCCGTGACGAGATTATCGTCGTCGTCCAGCTCATCGCCGAAGAACTCATCGAGCGCGATCTCGTCGGCTTGGTCGTCATCGAGGCTCGCGAGGAAGTCGTCGGTGCTGTCGGGCATCATGTCCGCTTCATCGTCCAGTATCTCGTCGATGTCGTCGCCGCCATCCCCCAGACCGCCCGTGTCGAAGCGACCGGTCGTCAGTTCCTTCAGCCAATCGTCGTCATCCTGCCCGCCGAAGTCACTGGTACGGAAGCGCGAGAGCAGGCGGCTCGCACCGGCGTTCTCATCGGCGAAATCCGACATATGATCGACCACTTCGCCATCTTGCTGCTTCGGGCGTGCGTCGTCGCTCTCGTCAGCGAAAAGCTCATCAAGCGCGATGTCATCCGCGTCAACGGTATCATCCGTGCCGGCGCTAGCGGGGATGTCCGCGTCTTCGGGCAATAATCCCTCAAGGCTGTCGGTGATTGTCTTGCGTGGCGTGGGGTCAGCCTGTGGCGGCGCGTCGATCTCGCTTAGGTCTGCCAACCATGCCTCGTCGCTAGGCTCAGCACTTGCCATTTCATCTCCTGCGCTGAAGTCATCGACAGCCAGCGTATCCAGCCAATCGGGGTCATCCGCATCGCCGACCTGCGCCAGCGTGTATTTGCGATAATCGAGTTCCTCAAGGGTGAATGTCTCGTCGGGAGTGGCGGCATCGGTGGCAATTTCATAGGCAAGATAGGGGTCTACATCCTCAATGCGGCTTAAATACCGCTGGGCATCGGACGGACGTTCTTCCTGCAACCAGAGGTCAGTCAAAATCTGATTGGCATCGACCGCGTAGGGATAACGTTTCAGCACTTCCAGCGCGTGTTCGGCTGCCTCGATTAGACGGCCCGTCGCCCAATAAGCCCGCGCCAGTTGCAACCGTAAATCCGTGCGATCGGGCATCCGCTTTAAATTGCGGCGCAAGAGATCAATCACGTCGTCGTACATCCGCGCTTTTATGTATTGCGTGGCGACCGCACCCGCCGTCAGCTGGATGCGCCCGACTTCTAAATCGCGCAATTTGAGATAGAGCGCGCGCAGGCGTTCGATCACGGTCTTATTATTCGGCTGTTGGTCGAAGGCGCGTTCAATATGCCAGAGCGCGGCATCGGCGACGGACTGCCGTTCATAGATCACGCTCAACTGAAAATGCGTCGTGAAATCGTCCGGGAAGGCGGTCAATAAACGCCGTAAAATCTCGCTCGCTTCCTCATTGCGCGATTGCATCATGAGGGCGCGGCTGAGCGTGCGATATGCCGCCGCATTCTTCGGATATGACTCCAGAATATGCGAACTGTTGGCGATGGCTTCTTCGAGCTTGTTGCTTTGAATCATCGCTTCGATGCGTTGGATGTAATTGCGCAGGTTAATTTCAGCCATTGCGTACCTATGCTTTGTGTGCCAGTGCATTCATTGATCTAGGGCAAGTATAACATAAACCCTTAATTTGGGCTTGTGTCGTCTCCGACAATCGCGCACACTATTATTCGACCCATTTTAGGGTTTGGTTAAATTGCTAAATTTGCCCTAAGACCCATGAGCCTTTTCAAAAAGGGAACAAAAAATATCGGCTCTTTGGGATGTCGCGTGGTTTTTGTTGCAGGGGCGTTGCCCCCGCACCCCCACAAGGAACTGTCGTTCCTTGATCTTGTTCATTTTGAACGCATAGCGTTCAAAAAGCAAAAGTTTTTGGCGTTCCCTCTTTTCAAAAAGGGGACAAAAAGAGCTTGACCACGCAAGATACGAAAGACCTTCAATCTTTAATTGTAACTACTCAGGTCAATTGATTGACGCCAGCTTCTGCCCTCAAGACAAGCACGGTTGAAGTCCCTCTCCTAGCCACATAGTGGCGGCCGGGAGAGGGATTTAGGGTGAGGGCTGAGTAGTTACCTTTAATTTTTCAGTTTTCGATTTGCGTGGCGAAGATTGACAAGAGCAGATACCCGACCGGCAGGGCCGTCACGCCACCCCACAAGCCATACAGCACCAGCATCAGCACCAGCCACCCGTTGACCGCCGGATAGCGCCGGAAGGCGACCTGTACCAGACTGCTGAAGAACAGGACGACATAAATCATCACGCCCGGCACACCATGCCGCAAGCCCCATAGCACCCCGTCATTGAGCGCGATGCTATCCGTCCGTAGCTCGCCATTACCGCGCAGTGCGCCCGCGTTGGCGTTATCCAGCACGACGCGGTTATATTGCCAGCGCAGGGCAAGCGCGCTCAAGGGTGCTTGTAAGCGCGGCTGTACGTCCCGTTCAAGGCGATCGCTGGCGGTCGTCAGGGCTTGCTCGCGCACGCTCATCAGTGCCGCCTGTGGCGCTTGTGCGATGCGGACGCGCCCCCATGCCGCCTGTGCCGCTTCTGTGCCTTCGGTATTGGCGATCAAGCGCAGGGTGACGCGCTCGCCCGCGAACGCCGATAGATCAACCGTGACATCCGTCCAGCGGCGCAGGCGATCTGCATCGTGTCGATAGCGAAAGACGGTCACGCGCTCGCCGCTGTCGCGCTCAATATCAATCTGGAAGAAGAGCGCCTGCGTCACGCGCTCATCCAGTCGCGCCACGCTAAAATCTAGCCAGTAGCCCGTGCCATCCGAGAGCGCCAGCGGGTAGATCACCTGACTCTCGCTGAACGGCTGTGCATCTACCGTCAACACCGCCAGTCGTCGCCCGTCCAGTTCAACGTCGGTGATGCGCGCGTTTAAGATGTCGGCGGGGTCGTCAATCTGCGTGATGTACGCCGTCAGCACCCGTCCGGCATGCTCGCGCAGAGGGATCGCATCGACCAGATCGCCGCTGAGGATGCTGGTATTGCGTGCCAAGAGCGTGATAAACGGCACGAACAGCACCAGTATCAGCATCGGGATGTAGATCAAGACTGTTGCGCGCAGGCTGAATAAGTCGTCGGTGTGGCGGGTCAGTGCCGCGCCCAGCACGCCCGAATACAGCAGAATAATGCCCCAGTTAAAGCTGAAGAAGATCGCGAGGCTGATGAGCAAATACGGGTAAATAATCACCCGCGCCGGTTGCGGGTCGTCAGTCGGCACGTAGAGCGCGACCACCGCCCCCAGCAAACACAGCAGATGCAAGAGATAGCGTTGGGTCGCGCCCAGCTGGATGCCGAGCGCGGTCGTGCTGAGGATCACCAGCGCGCCGACGATCGCCGTCAGGTAGAGCAAGCCCATCACCAGCAATTGCGGGATCGCGTCGCGCGTCGTCAACCCCATCAAGCTCAGGATGACGGTCGTCAGCACGGCACTATTGACGATATAAATGCCCCCGCGCACACTGGGCAAGAGCGCGCCCAGGAGCAAAACCACGATGAAAATATCCCACTGCAAGGCTTGCGGCTGACGCAAAATCTGCCAGCCCGTCAGGATGGCCAGCACCACCGTCGCCCCTAAAATCAAGGGCGAGTTGAGATGTGGCGATTGCTCAGTGGCGATGTTAAAGAGCGCGATGACGGCGATCAGCGCGATGGCAAGACTACTGATCCCGTTGCGAATATCGGTGCGGGTGGTCGGCATAGCGGGTGATGTTCCTGTTCAACGGCACGGGCATACAGGGCACAACGACGCGCAGGACGCATCATGCCCGATCAAGCACTCCCCAGATTAAAGCAAAATCGCCCCTGCGAAAAGTGTAGGCTCGCCAGCGCCTACTTTGAGGCACGGATGAAGGTCAACACTCCACCACTCCACCCGTTGCCCCCTATCGCCCAATAACCTATAATCAACAACGGTTCAGACGCACACACAGGCACACATTTTATGACAGATGAACTCATCGGTAAGACGATCGGCGGCTATGAGATTTTAAGCCTCATCGGGGAAGGCGGCATGGCAACCGTCTATCTCGCCCGCCAGCAATCTATGGATCGGCAAGTCGCGCTGAAAGTCCTGCCGAAGCAATTCGCGAAAGACGATACATACCTGCAACGCTTCGAGCGCGAAGTGACGATCGTCGCCAAGCTCGAACATCGCAACATCGTGCCTGTGTATGATTACGGCGAACATGACGGACAGCCGTATATCGTCATGCGCTATCTGCCTGCTGGCTCGGTCGATGAGCTATTAGAACAGCACGCGCCCCTCACGCCGGCGCGCATCTTAGATATTATCAGCCAGATCGCCCCCGCGCTCGATTATGCCCATAACCAGAACGTGTTGCATCGGGATCTCAAGCCGAGCAACGTGTTGATGGACGATGGCGGTGGCGCATTCCTGACGGACTTCGGGATTGCGCGGGTGGTGGGCGAGCAGGGCGGTGTCATCACGACGCATGGCGTGGTCGGCACGCCGGCGTATATGTCGCCCGAGCAAGCACAGGGACGCGAGCTAGACGGGCGCAGTGACGTTTACTCGCTGGGGGTGATGCTCTTCGAGATGGCGACCGGTCGCCGCCCATTCGAGAACGAAACGCCCTACAGCATCGCCGTGATGCAGGTCACCGCGCCGCCGCCATCGCCCTGTTCGCTCAATCCGGCGCTCTCGCCTGAAGTCGAGAAAGTGATCCTGAAGGCGCTAGAGAAGCAGAAGGAACGTCGCCACGATAACGCGACGGCGCTCATGAATGCGCTGAAAGTCGCCATTGAACGACCGGAATTGCTAGTCGAGACTAAGCCACCGGCACACCCGACACCGCAACCCCTGCCCGCCTCACAAGCCCAGCCACAACCGCAACCCCTCGCCGCGAGCAGTGGCAGTCGTCCGGCTGTTTTACCGCGCCAAACGCCGACCAGCGGCTATCAAAAGCCCGCCCGCCGCCAGAATCCGATGGTCAGTGCGCTGATCGGTGGCACGATTGGCTGTGGCCTGCTGGGGGTGTTGATCGCCCTGACGATCTTCGCGCTCAGTTTCTTCTTGCCCGAGGATTTACTCAGCGATGCGACTGCCACCGCTACGCCCTCGCCCGCCCTCAGCGCGACGATGACCCGCGACGCAACCGCCACCCCCACGCTCGACCCGACCAGTGCCAGCGCGCGCGCGACGCTGGTCTCGCGCAATCGTGATAACGATGCCACCGCGACCGCCGTCAGCCAAGTGCAAGCCACGCCCGACCCCGTGCAAGCGGTTGGCGTGCGCGGCACCCCGACGCTGATTCCGGCGCTCAGGGTGGTCAGTGGCAAGCTGGTCTTTGCGGATATACGCGGCGATGATGCCTCGTTAGAGCTGGTGACGCTGGACTTAGAGACCTGGACTGAAACCCAGCTGACCAGCTCTGCCAACGTCAATAACAGTTATCCCGTACCCTCCCCCGATGGACGCTGGATCGCCTACCAGAGCGACCGCGACGGTGACTTCGAGATTTACGTCATGAACACGCTCGGCGGGCAAAATCGGCAGTTGACCGTCAACACGCATCGTGATCGACTAGCGGCGTGGTCGCCCGATGGCGAGTGGATCATCTTCTCGTCTGATGTGCGCGGCGATGGCATGTACGATTTGCGCCGCGTCAGCTTCGATGGACAGGTCGAAGAGCAAGTGTTCAGCAACGGTCAGCGCAACAGCCACGCCCGTTATAGCCCGGACGGTCGGTATCTGATCTTCACAACTGGCGGCGACCCGCGCGACGCGGCGACGTGGGAGATTGCTCGCCTCGATTTACAGACGGGCACAACCCGCTTGCTGACGGATAACGACGTGCGCGATGCGTCGCCCGTCTGGAGTCCGGACGGGTCGCGCGTGCTTTATATCACCTTCGACGGCATCAGCAACGCCATCGCTAGCATGACCCCCGATGGCACAGATCGCCGCTTGATCTACAACAGCGAAGGCAACGACTGGGCGGCGAGCTATAGCCCCGACGGGCAGTACATCGTCTTCACCAGCGATATACAGGGGCGTGACCAGCTGTATTTACTCGCGATCAACGGCGATGCTGTCCAGCAGATCACCAACGCGGGCGGCTTATACGGCGCATGGATACCGACGCGCAACGACTGAGTACAGCGCGTGGTTCAGGCTTCGGTCGCCAGTTCTTCCCAATCCTGTAATAACTCTTGCAGACGTTTTTGCTGGGCTTTGTATTGCTTGCTCAGCTGGACGATCGTCTCGCTATTGCCGGCTTTGCTGGCGGCGGCGAGTAGCGTCTCTAGTTCTTTGATTTCACCCTCGATGGCGGTGATTTGCGCCTCAAGGCGGGCGATCGCCTGTGGGTCAACCGTCGGCACGGGGTCGGGAGCAGGCGCGGGCGGGGCGCTGTCGCTGTGATCGACTGCTTCGCGTGCTAATTGCGCCAGATAATCGTGATATGCGCCGCGGAACACGCGCAGGTGTCCGTCCTGCACATCCCAGATTTGCGTCGCCAGCCGATCGACTAGATAGCGATCATGCGTCACCAGAATCACTGTCCCGTCGAACTGATCGAGGACATCCTGCAAAATCTCCTGCGAGGGAATATCGAGATGATTGGTCGGCTCGTCTAGCAGGAGCAAATTCGCGCCCTGTACGGCTAAAATCGCCAGCGCCAACCGTCCGCGCTCGCCACCGGAGAGCGAACGCACCGGCTTGAATACGTCCTCACCGGTGAACAGATACGGCGCGAGATACTGCCGCGATGCCGCGATGCCCATGCCGTCGGCGTGTTCCATCAGTTCTTCGATGACGGTGTGCGCGTGGTTCAAGCCATCGTGCGCCTGCGCGAAGTAGCCAATCTTCAGGCTTGCGCCGGTGTTGATGTGCCCGCGCAAGGGCGCGACCTCTTGCATGATGGTTTTCAGCAAGGTCGATTTTCCCGCACCATTCGCGCCGATCACCGCGACGACATCGCCCCGCATCACGTCCAGATCATCACTGGTGAATAGCGGGTGCGCCGCCTCATAGCCAATGCTCAGGTTGCGCCCGCGCAAAACCATATCGCCACTGCGCTCGCCCGCTTCCAGCGTCAGCCGCATGGCGCGTTGCCGTTGAATCGGGCTTTTCAGCGATTTCAGCACGCGTTCTAGCTCGGCGACGGTCTGCGGGACGTTGCGCCGCTCGAATTGTTGCGTGTATGCCAGCCAGCCTTTGCGCTGGATGAAACGCGCCGCGTCGATGCCATGATGACTGATCGCCTCGGCTTCCCGCGTCAAACGGCGGAAGCGGCCTTTCGCGTTGGTATCTTCCAGCCCGCGGGCTTTGATGATGTTGAACTCGTGCCACATGCGTTCCATCATCGCCCCCCATTCGATCTGCATGCGCTCGCGGCGCTCGGCACGCTGTTTGAGATACGCGCTGTAATTGCCGTGATACTCGTCAATGCGAATCGTGTTCATCTCCCAGATGCGGTTGACCACGCGATCCAGAAAATAGCGATCATGGCTGACAATCAGCAATGCGCCACGCCAGACCTGTAACGTGCCTTCTAGCCAGCGGATCGCTTCAATATCGAGATGGTTGGTGGGTTCGTCTAAAATCAGTAAGTCGGGTTCGTCGAGGAGCAATTTGGCGAGGAGGGCGCGGGTTTTTTGCCCGCCGCTGAGGATCGTGAGCGGCGTGTCCCGGTCGTCCGCGCTAAAGCCCAGTCCGTCGAGCGTGCGCTCGATGCGGCGTTCGTAATCATAGCCGCCGTAAAACTCGACCAGCTCGACCAGTTCGCTATAGCGATCATAATCCGCGTCGGTCGCGCTCCCGTCTCCCATGCGATGCTCGATCGCGTGCATATCGGCTTGCCACTGGAACACGCGCGCGAAGACCGTCAGCATCTCGTCGTACAGCGTATGATCGCGGCGGGCGAAGGCGAGCGCGGCTTCTTGTCGCAAGTAGCCGATGCGCGCGCCGTCCGCTAGATGCACATCGCCGTCGTAGGGGGCTTCTTGCTGGGTGAGCGTCTGCAAGAGCGTCGTCTTGCCGATGCCATTACGCCCGACCAGCCCAATTTTACTATCGTCTAATATGCGCCCGTCGAGCCCGATGAAAACATCGTCCCCGCCGTAGGCTTGGCTGAGGTTGTCGAATGTGAGGATTGCCATAAGTTATCATACGCCTCCCTTATGCTATCTGATGACGCGGGCATGGCGGCACCCCCGCGCTTGTCGCTGACATATCGCGTTATTGTAATCGGCATGAAGAGAGCGCACAAGGGTTCATGAGGGTTGTTGGTAGGAAGTCCAGCATGATCCGCGTCGCTTATCGGGCGAGGGCTTGCTCAATGCGTGCGATCAACTGCTGATAATCGGCGTGGGTGCGGTTGGTGATCGCGATGATCGGGCGTGCATCCGCGCCCGCGAAGATACCCGCAATGCGATAAATCCACGGCAAGCCCGTCACGATCAGCATCTTGCCTTCCGCCGCTTGATACCGCTTGCGCCCGATTAGCGCCTTACGCCCGACTTCCTGATGAGCCGCGGGCAAGAGCGGGTAGGCACGCAGGTCATGGATTTGCCCCCATATGATCGTCTGCGGCGGCAAGAACAGCGGTTGCACGCGCAACCCGTCGGCGCTGATCGTCAGCGGTGCGGTGACCACGAAGCGCATCGCCACCGGCGCGATCAAGAGCAAGATCATCACCGCCATGATGAAGAACAGCGGCAAGCCGATCAAGAGCGCGGTCAGCATCAACAGGGCGGCGGCGATAATCATCAAGCCCAGCAGAATCAGCAAGCTCACCTGCTCAATCTTATACTGCGTCGGGTTCGGGTGCGGATGATAGGTATGTTTCGCCATCGGGATAACAATTATGCGCTACGGACAGACTGCTCTCATTATAGCCGTTGCTCAAGCGCAGGTGCAACGTCGTACATCGGTCGTGCGTATACTATAATACGTCTGATGTGGAATAGTTGAATAACTATCGAAGTCTATTGGTGTCATCAATCACGTATAACAAGTGCTGAGTGCTGAGGACTGCGGGTAAGCGCACCCAGATAAGCACAATCAAAAGGATCGATTGGATTGTCTGAGGGTATCTTGTGCTTAAATGTCGCAAGCTATCCGCGCGGAAAACTCAGCACACAGCACTCAGAACTAATGACAGCAACTGCTTCTCACTTCACAT
>DAOTTV010000128.1:0-17364 GCA_034437755.1 Anaerolineae bacterium
CATTATGAACGCGCAACGTTCAAAAAACCAAAAGTTTTTGGTGTTCCCTTTTTTCAAAAAGGAGACAAAAGGGGCTTGACCACGCAAGATACGAAAGACCCTATATTATTACGCCTCCTCTGAAAATAGAGGTTAGGCAGCCACAGGTTCAACAGACGATCGTCCTTTGTGGGGGTTCGGGGGCAACGCCCCTGAGTAGTTACCAAAAAGGGGGTAACTACTCAGGTCAATTGATTTACGCCAGCTTCTGCCCTCAAGACAAGCACGGCTGAAGTCCCTCTCCTAGCCACATCGTGGCGGTCGGGAGAGGGATTTAGGGTGAGGGCTGAGTAGTTACAAAAAGGGGACAAAAGGAGCTTGACCACGCAAGATACGAAAGACCCTCAATGCTTATTGACCGAAAAACTGATTATACTATTACAAGTTATAACAAAGAGAATACCTGCTGACCGCTGGTCGCACGGACAGAAGGTCTACGCGAGCCTCGTCAGAGGGTGGTTTCTTTGACCCACGTTCTGACGAATTGTAAGGGCGAACGATCGTGCGCCCCTTGTGTAACGGGTTTGCTACAGCGAACCCCATCTGTGACCGAACGGATACCGTGACCGTCACCCTTGCAAACGTTCTCATGACAGTCAATCGTCGCACGTCAGCACAAAGCGTGATAAGATGCTAATATCGTGTATCCGAATGAACTCACTTAGACCTCAGTTACTCACATAGGACGTGATTAATGCGTATCTTAATTATCTCAGATATTCATGCCAACCTGACCGCCTTTGAGACCGTGCTCGATCATGCGAGCGGGCAATGGGATTATGTGTGGTGTCTTGGCGATGTCGTCGGCTATGGCCCCGACCCGAACGAATGCGTGGAATTGTTGAACACCCTGCCGCACCTGTGCTTAGCGGGTAACCACGATTGGGCGGCGCTCGGTCGGCTCGATATTCGCACGTTTAACCCCGATGCCCGCCGCGCTGTCGAGTGGACGCAGGAGACGCTCAAGCCGGAGAACATCGCTTATCTCGAAGCCCTACCTGTGACTTTCGTCATCGGCGATTACACGCTGGTACATGCCAGCCCGCGCGAACCAGTGTGGGAATACATCCTCGAACCGCTGGTCGCCGCGCTCAACTTCCCGCACTTTGAAACGCCGTATTGCATGGTCGGGCACACGCATCAGCCCGTCGTCTACGAGCTGGTCAGCGATAATGGCGATACCCGCGCCCGCGAGCCGCACTACGGGCAACCCTTCACGCTCAACGGTCAGCGTCAGATCATCAATCCGGGCAGTATCGGGCAACCGCGTGACCAGAACCCCAACGCCGCCTATGCTCTGCTCGATACCGAGAGTGGCACCTTCGAGCATCGGCGCATCCCGTATGACATCCCCGATGTGCAACAACGCATGCGGAGTTATGGCTTGCCCGAGCGCTTGGCGACGCGCCTCGAACACGGCTGGTAAACGCACACGCTGGTACAGGGCGATCGCTGAATCGCCCTGCCACCTATTGACACGACCCCGCCCCCTCTCTATTATCGTGTCCGTATCGACCACAGACGGAAATAAGCTGATGACCGATGATTTAAGCGCAAAAATGCGAATCTACCTCGCGGAGATTTATCGCCTATACGACATAGAAGAACCGGAGAACGGCTATATCAGCACGTCATCGCTGGCAGATTCACTGCCGGTGAGCGCGCCGGCGGTGAACCGGATGGTCAACCGCTTGAAAGATCAAGACCTGCTCCACCATGAGCCGTATCAGGGCATCCGTCTGACGGAGAAAGGCACTGCCGAGGCACTGGCACATCTGCGCGCCCACCGCATTGCCGAAGCCTTCCTCGTGCGGGTGATGGGGCTGGAATGGGACGAAGTGTACGACGAAGCCAGCGCTATCGCCACGACGCTCGGCGATAAATTGCTCGATCGCATGGCGGCGATGGCAGGCAATCCTGATTATTGCCCGCACGGCGAACCCATCCCGACAGCGGCGGGCGAGATACAGGCGATGAACGATGTTTTGCTCTCGAAAGTCGAGCCGAAACAGGACGTGACGATCACACGGATGCGGACGCGCCAATCTGATCGTCTCAATTATCTCTCGGTGCTGGGCTTACTGCCGGGGACAACGCTGGAAGTCCTGCATCGTGCGCCCTTCAACGGCCCGATGCAACTGAAAATTCATGGCGAATATCGCATCATCGGGCATAATCTCGCGGATTTAGTGCGGGTGCGCCCGTCGAAGACGGCTTCGTGAGGGCGCATGGCGACGCGCTCATGGGCGATGGTCAGCCAAGATGTAGCGCAGGCGGGCTTCTAACTCGCTGAGCATCATGCCGGTTGCGCCCCACACCACATGCCCATCAACCGCGTAATAGGGCACGTCGTAGGGACGCCCGCGGAAGGTCATCGGCGTGCTTTGCTTGATGTCGTGGTCGAGCAGGTCAGCGAGTGGCATCGCGATCACTTTGGCAACTTCTGCCGGGCTGGGGACGGGCTGTGGTTCGTCCGCCATCAGCCCTACGATCGGCACAACATCGTAATTTGACGGTGGAATCCACAACTCGTTCAAACGCCCGATAATCTCGATATGGTCGCGGCACAAGCCGACTTCTTCGCAGGTCTCGCGCAGGGCGGTGTCGATGTCGCTGGCATCGCTCTTGTCGCGCCGCCCGCCGGGGAAGCTGATTTGTCCTTTGTGCCCGCGCAGATGCTCGGCGCGTTTGGTCAAGAGCAGGTGTAAGCCCGCCCCCGCCCGCGGATAGATCAGAATCAGCACAGCCGAGTGTCGCGGCGGGTTGGCGGGGTCGGGTTGCATGTGGCGGCGGTCGGTCGGTGCCATGTCGAAGCGCGCATCGGCCTCGTCGAAATCGGGCGGTAGGGCGATCGCTGAGCGCACCTGATCGAAGGTGAGGGTCATCAGTCGTCAGTCTCCATCCAAACATGAATGTAGTGGTGGCGACGCTCGAATAAGCGTCCGGTGGTGATCGCTGGTTTGTCATGGGCGCTGGGGATCAAGCGCACGCGCAAGCGATCCTGATGCGGTTGCCCGCTGGCGTTCCACTCATCGAGCAGGCGTTGTACCTCTAAAAATGCGTCCGCACCAGCGAAGCAATGGGCAATGCCGCGCTCGCCATAGTTGATGAGCGCCGCGCTCCCACGCGAGAAGAGCGCGATGCCGTTGCCCTCTACGCCGTGCGCCTTTTGCCCTTCGATCACCGAGAAGAGCGCGAAGACGTAATCCGGTATCTCGTTGAGCATCATATACAGCTGGAAGCCATACCAGAAGGCGTGCGTATCCAGACGGGTATCCAGATGATTGATCTCGTGATCGTCCGAGAGCAGGAGATACAGCGCCGCCGTATCGACCTTCTCGACTTCATCCGACAGAATATAGAGCGACGTACTGCCCACCTGCCGCCGGAAGTTGGGTGTGGCGTTTTGCCCGCGCATGTACACAAACGAACAGGGGCGGTTATCGTGGCTCAGATACGTGCCATCAGGTTGGGCGCGAAAGCTCGCGCTGACCTGAATGCCATTCAGAATCAAGGGGGCGACCAGTGTCCCGCGCGGCTTCAACTGGTTAAGCCACGCCGGCGGCACATCCCAGATGCCGACCGTCGCCAGAATGTGATCGTAAGAAGCACGCGGGGCATAGCCCTGTGCGCCATCGCCATGTACGACTGTCACCCCGCTGACCTGCGCTGTCTGTAGATTGCGCTGGGCTTGCCGGGCGAGATCGCCTTCGATTTCGACGCTAGTCACGCGCCCGTCATCGCCGACGAGATGTGCCATGATCGCCGCGTTATAGCCGGTCGCCGTGCCGATCTCTAGCACGTTGTCGCCGCTTTTGAGTTGTAATTGTGCCAGCATGATCGCCATCATCGTCGGTTGGCTGGATGAGCTGATGAGCAAGCCGCCGCTATCGCTCTTTAGACCAATAGCGCGATCTGAATAGACGACATCGAGCGAGGTATCCGGCAAAAACAAATGACGTGGAGTCGCGGCGAACGCCGCTTCCACGTCACTCGAATGAAAGATGCCTTTGTCTCTCAGCTTGCTCATCATCGTCTGATGATGCTGGTGGGCATCGTCCTTAGCGACCATACCACGCCCGGCGCTTGCGTAACGACACGCCCGTGTTGGGGCCGCTACGTCCGGCAGAGCGGACGCGCCCACGCGAATCGATGTGGACTTGCCCGGCTTTTTGCAAGCGTGCGAATTCTTCCGGCGTGATCTGCGGTGCGGGTTCGCCACCTAAGCGTTCGAGGCGATCGCCCATATCATCGATGTTGTTCGGGCTATCGTTATCGTGGTTGTTATCGACTGGAATGTTATTCTTCTCGTCTGCCATAATGGTCTTGGTGCGCGTTGGGTATATCGCACCGTCTCCTTTCGTGACGTGACTTACCTACATTGATTAGTTTAAGCATATCACAAGTGACTTGTCAATAACCCCCCATGCACAGGGATTTATCAGGATTGTATGCTGATTCTAATAGACTGTACGCGTTGGCGTGCCTGTGGGTTGCAATTTAGGCGGGTTATTGGGCTTACAATTATGGCTCTTTGGGATGTCGCGTGGTTTTTGTTGCAGGGGCGTTGCCCCCGCACCCCCACAAGGAACTATCGTTCCTTGACCTTGTTCATTTTGAACGCTATACGTTCAAAAAAGCAAAAGTTTTTGGCGTTCCCTTTTTTTAAAAAGGGAACAAAAAGAGCTTGACCACGCAAGATACGAAAGAACCACAGTTATTAGACGGTTAATACATGTCTGATCTTACGCCGATCACACTATGAGTCGCTGATCTGATCACAGAGCGTCGCCATGATCTGCTCCTCCCAGCGCGTGAACGAGGAATACGCGCCGCTGTGCGCGTCGGGATCGTCGGCGACTCCACCCAGCATATAGACCATGCCCGCGTCCGTCAGCGGGTCGAACCACATGCCACTCAGCAGACCGTAGGCTTCGCCGCTGTGCCCCCACCATCGGCGGTGCGGCGGTCTGCCGATCGCGTCGCCGCGTCCGTCGGCGGTGGTTGTCGCGGTGCTATGGTGCAAGCCCAAGCCCCACGCCCGCATCAAGCCTCCATAGGGATCGCCGTTATGCCCGTCATACGCCCAGTTGATCGTCAGCATCGCTTGTACGGTAGCCGGCTTGAGCAGGGTCACCCCATCGACGGTGCCGCCACCGAGTAGAACGCGCATGATCCGCGCAAGATCCGGTGCAGAAATCCGCAAGCCCCCCTGTGGCGAGAAGAGCGTGCCGTTACTGCCGAGCGTGTAATCCGCGAGCTGATCGCCAGCATCGGCGCTGATCGTAGCGCCAGTATCGGGATTCTCGACCCGCACAAGCGCCTGTGGACGCACGCCGCGCAAGTCATCGACCTGCGCCACCCACGCCCCCGCCGGTGTCCAGCGTGTGCCATCGTGCTTACGATAGAGCGTCGCTAGCTGGGCGATGCCCGCATCGCTCAGATGATGCCCGCCGAAGCTGGCATCAAGCCCCAATGGACGCAAGATGTGCGCCTGCATGTACTGGTCGAAACGCTCGCCGCTGGCAATCTCGATCAGCGACCCCAGCACGCCATAATTCAAGTTACAGTAGGCGAAATCCTGCCCGATGCGCGTCGGCGCGAAATGCTCGCCTGCCCGGTAAAACGCGCCCGTCGGCAAGAAGAGATCGCGCAGGGTATAGGGCCGGGGGATGCTGTAGATACTGCCATCGCGCAGGCTTGAGGTGTGCGTCAGCAGGGTGCGCGCCGTGATTGCTGTGCCTGCATGGTGCGGATTACGCAGGGCAAAGCCTAGATAGTCGCTCACGTCGCGGTCTAAATCCAGCGCGCCCCCTTCGACCAATTGCATGACGGCGATCGCCACGACTGCTTTTGAGATCGACGCGATGCGGAATTTAGTCGCGAGCGTGGCAGGGTGCCGCGTATCCGTGCCGATGTAGCGCGACCCGAACGCGCTGGCGTAAATGGTCGCGTCATCGCGGAGCGCGACCGCCACCAGCGAGGCGAGATGTGCGTCGGTCAGGGTTTGTAAGGTCGTGTCTGCGTCGGTCATGCGAAACCTGTGATGTCGTAAATCCAGCGTAAATCGAGCGCCTCAGCTAATCGCTGTGAGGCATGGTTATCCTGTTTGAGGCTATAGAAGGGCACTTTATCGCGGGCGCGGATGCGCTGAAGCCACGCCTGCGCCACACGTCGCCCATAGCCCTGCTTGCGATGCGTCGGCTCGGTGTAGACCCAGGCTTCGGCGGCGTGGGCATTCTCGCGCACGGAGACGCACGCGGACACGACCGCGCCATTTTCGATAATCTGGCAGGCGGATTTATCGTCGCGGTAGGTCACGCCGTCGATGGCGACATCGGCGACCTGTGGCGGGAAGATATAAGTGCGCCTGTGAAAGATGTCAGCGCTGGCGGCGTGTTCGCGCAGGAGGGCTTGCACCCGTTGCGGATGATCGTGCAGGATGTCATCGGGCAGGAATTTGATATTCTGGCGTAATTCAGTCGGCACGTCGGCGCGCAGATAGCGTTGATAGCTCGTGCCATCCCACACGGTCAGCAGGCGATAGACGACATCGGGGTTTTGACATGGGAAGCTGACCATATAGCCGCGATCGTTGAAGCGCACACATCCCAGATGTAATTGCGTCAAGAGATAGGAGTCGATCACAATCGTTTGGCTCTCAAGTCTGCTGGCATGTGTCACACAGCGCGTAAAATTCCAGCAGATGCCCCGTGATCTGCACGCCGAGACGCTTTTCTAACTCGCGCTCGAGGTCCTCCAAGCCGCAATCGTCAAACTCCGTGATCTCGTTACAATTGGTACAGATGACGTGATGATGATGCCCGCCGGGCATCATGATGTAGTGCGGAGTCGCGCTACTTTCGATATAGGTGGGGCGGATGATGCCCAGTTGCGTCAGCAAGTCCAGCGTCCGAAAGACGCTCGCGCGCCCGATGTTATCGTCTGCCGCCATCACAGCCTCTAGCACATCGCTCGACGTGCAATGCCCGCCCAGTTCCATCACGCACTTCAGGACGCTTAAACGGGCGTGTGTCAGCTTATAGCCCGCTTGTCGCAGGCGTTGGATATGCTTGTCTAAGGGTGTTTGTGCCATCGGTGATACTCACTCTGTCTTCGCTACGTCTACCACATTCTAGCACAGGGTATCACTGTTGTGCGCCTATTATTTCAATTTCTTTTGTACGAAACCGATGAAGGGCTTGGCTAACTTGCTAGAATCGACGCTCATCTTGCGGAGCATTTTCTCGTTAGCGGCTTCAAAATCGCTCAGCAGGCGTTCCATCTCGCGCACTTGTCGCGGCGCGGGTTCATTGCGGAACTGTACGACGGCGGTGGTGTATTGCTTGCTCATGAAGATGACCCACTTGCCATCGTCTAGCTTTTTGGTAATCGGCTGAGGATGATACCCCGATTCTAGCTGATCGGAGAAATCGTTCAACACTGGCGACATAACTGCCGGCGAGAGATCGAAGTTGCCCAGCGTCTCGACCATTGTGCCGCTATGATGATGGTAGATGCCCATGCCGGTTGCCTTGCCGGTCGTCGCGGATCGGATCGCGATTGTGGAAATATCGTTGCTGGCGAGGCGATCGTCCGTGCCACCAATCACGCCCATCACCATCTGCATCTGGCTGTGATAGCGCTGGTAGATGATGTTGAACTGCTCATTGCTGATCTTGCCTGCGCCAAACTCAAGCACCAGATCGCGTATTTTGTTCTGTAACTCTTGCTGTATCGCTTCCATACTCTTACTGGACATCCGTTTGTCCTTTCTAACCAACAATCTATTGTCACTCTATCACAAAACACGCCTGCCAAAGCTAAAGTTCCTGCAAATTGCCATTTGCCACAATCGCCACCTGATAGCATAATTAAGCTTGTACTGCACAAGACCAATCACTACAGGGAGATAGCCTGTTGCGTTCCATTCGCTTTTTTATCATCGGTTTTTCGCTCGCGTGGGTGATGAGCGCGTGTTCATCGCCTGCCACCCCCAACGCACCCGCCAACGATACCATGACGACCCCCGCGTCGAACGTGGCGCAGGCGGCAACCACCACGACGAACGACCCCGCCAACGAGGGCTTAGTTGCGCGGGTCAATGGCGTAGGTGTGACACAAGCAGATTTTGAACGCGCGGTAGCGGCCCTCAACAATCCTGATATTGCGAGCCGCGAAGGGCGACAACGTGAGGCATTAGAGAATTTGATCGATCAAGAGTTGATCCGACAGGGGGCACCGGCACTGGGCGTGGTCATCACGGCGGATGACGTACAAGCCGAGATCGACAGCCTGCGCGATCTGGCGGGCGATAACTGGGAGAGCTTTTTAGCGCAGAATAACCTGACCGAAGCCGGCCTCGTGACGGCCCAGCGCGAGCAGTTAATCACGCTGGGCGTGCGCGATGTGCTGATTGCGCCCTATCTCGGCGAGATTGAACAGGTTAACGCCCGTCATATTCTGGTCAATACCCGTGCTGAGGCCTTGACGGTGCTGGAGCGTCTGCAAGCGGGCGAAGGCTTCGCCACGCTAGCGGCAGAATACTCGATCGACAGCACCACCCGTGATCGGGGCGGCAATCTGGGCTGGTTCGCCCGTAACGAGCTTTTCCAACGCAATCTTGAAAACGAAGCCTTCGACATGGACATCGGGCAGATTCGCGGCCCAATCGAGACTGAATTGGGCTTCCACATCTTGCAGACGATGGACAAGCAGGTGCGCCCGGTCGAACGGGTACGCCTGCCGACCTTGCAGGATCACGTCTATACAGATTGGCTGGAAGAACAACGTGCCAACGCCACCATCGAGCGTTACATCCAGTGGTGAGGCGGACTATTTTAACCATCAACAATGAAGGGCATAGTGTATGAGCGGGCAAGACGAAATGTGGAATATCGTCAGCATCATCTTTTTGATACTGACGCTGGTGGCGATTATCATGATCGCGGTGATCTTCATCACGCAAGAGGGCGGCTCGGCAGACGTCGTGATCCCTGAAGTGGCGCAAGTGCCAACGGCAACGCTGACCTTCACGCCGTCGATCACGCCGACGGACGAACTGCCAACCTTCACCTGGACACCCTCATGGACACCATCACCGACGCGCACGCCGACGCGCATCCCCAGCTTAACGCCGTCGATCACGGCATCGCCCTCACCGACGATCACCAACACGCCCCCCGCCAGCAACACGCCGACGGACACGCTCACGCCGACGGCGACCACCGGCGCGACCGAGACCGCACCGCCGCCCTTGCCCTTCGCCTTGCAGATCGAGCCGCAATTCACCGCGAATGTCACCAATCAAGCTGGCTGTGATTGGCAGGGCATCGGCGGGCAAGTGCTGGATTTACAGGGCAATCCCTACACCGGCGAGCTATATATCAACGTCTTCACCCAGTTAGAAGAGTTCGAACGGGTGCAGATCGGCACCAATTCCTTCTACGGACAATCCGGTTTTGAAGTGCGCGTCGCGGATGCGATCACCGCCGGCACGTACTTCGTCGAGCTGGAATCGCGGGTGGGGACGCTAGTCGCGCCCCGCGCACAGGTGACTTTCCCCGGTTCGTGTGATACCAATCTCGCCCAGTTGACCTTCCAGCAGGTGCGCCCGATCCGCTGATCCCGCGCAGGGTGGGATTAGCGATCGGCGCGGCGGCGCGAACTATGCCGATAGACCGCCGTCCGCAATTCCTGCGCCAGCACATCCACGCCGGGCATGTCGGTGTCGCGGGCGCGGTCAATTGCCTGCTCGATGTCATAGGGCAGGCGAACCGTCTCGATTGAGAAGGGCGCGGGGTCGGGGCTATCCAGCACGCCCGATAAGATCGCATACGAGGTGGCGGGAATATCAAGCGGGTTGCCGACACTGCCGGGGTTGAATAGCGTCTGATGTCCGCTCGGCAAGGTCAGCGTCATCGCCATGTGAATATCACCATAGCCGACGACATCCGGCGCGGGCGCATCGTGTCCGGTGAAATCGGTATTGGTGAACATCGGCACGTAATAATCATGCGTTTCAAACGGGTACATGCGGTGATGCTCGCTGATATGCGACGCGTGATACAGCCGAAGCGCCTTGCCACTCATGGTGAAGTCATAGCTATTGGGCAAGCCGCGTAGGTATGCCAGTCGGTCATCCCCAAGTTGGTTGAGCCACCAGCGTATATCCGGCGCGGGATCGTCGCCGACAGCCCAAACATCCCAGTTCCCGCGCACCGTCACCGCGCACACATCCCGACAGCGATCGACCACTTCAGCGCCGTGTGCGCCCTTGCCCGATAAATCCCCTAGATTGTAGATGAGATCGATCCCACGTTGCCGAATATCTGCTAGGACGGTATCGAGGGCGACGATGTTGCCGTGTACATCGGAAATCACTGCAATTTTATCCATGAAGTTATCTGTGTCCCTGTGTGTATGATCTCTCAGTTGGATGCTCTGCCATATCGTGACAGGTCATCACCCTTAGCATACCACGAACGCGACACCTTCAAACTGTAACTACCAGCCCTCTCCCGACCGTCGCTGTGGTGTTAGGCGCGAGACTTGTAAACGCTTGTTCGCCAATAACATTGCCGGGTACGTTACTCGAATAAGAAAACATCACCCTGAAAGCCGATCGTGAACAGGTCATCGACGTACACCTGCGGGATGTCGTCGGTCACCGCGTCAATCAGCGTCAGCTGTACGACGAAATCGCCCTTATCGACGAACAGCACGCGCACGTCAATCTCGTTGAAGCCCGTCGCATAGGTGATGTCGTCCTCAGTTGCGATCGGGTAATCGCGGGCGGTCAATTGGGGCAGGATGTCGGATAAAGTTTGGAGGGGGTCTTTCGGCGTGATGCTCACCCGAATCTGCGTGAAGTAACGCCCCACTAACGAGATCGTCTGCCCGTTGGCTTCCCAGCGCCCGCCGGGATTAGGGGCGGTGTACGTATAATCCACGCCCATCGGCACGACGAGCGTCTGCGAGACGCTGTACTCGTCGGCGATCTGATCGGGATCGGGGAACGGCACGTCGCTATTCGGGATGTCAAAGCCGCTACACGCGCTGACGATCAGGAGCAGGATGCCGATGCTAACCTGACGAATGACCATTGTGGGGGACTCCTCACTGGACTCTGTGTCGATTGTCTTTATGCTACATGAACAGCTTCTATTGTATCCATACGCGATGAGAAAGCGATGAAGAATGCCAGCATCCGATTATATCCTGCACCTGCGCGAGCGCGTCGGTCACCGCACCATCCAAATGCCGGGCGCGTCGGCGATTATCCTGCGCGAGCGCGACGGTCAGACGCAGGTTCTCTTGCAACTCCGCCGTGATAACCAACGCTGGAGTTTGATCGGCGGCGGCGCTGACCCGGCTGAAACGCCCGTGCAGACCTTGCGGCGCGAGGTGCGCGAAGAAGCCGCGATCGAGATCGCCCCGCTGCGCCTCGTGGGTGTCTACGGTGGGCGCGATCATATCGTGACCTATGCCAACGGCGATCGCGTCTCGTATACGATCACGGCGTTCACCTGTCGCATCACGGCGGGCAACCCGCGTGTGAACGACTCCGAGTCGCTGGCGTTTCGCTTCTTCCCCGTCACTGATCTACCGCCGACGCTCAATCAGCGCCACCGCCTGCGGCTTCAGTACGCGCTGACGCGCACCACGCCTTACTTCAGCGTGCCCGATCATATCCCGACAGCGCCCGCCGTCTCTTACATGCGCGGGATGCGGACACTGATCGGACATGAGCGTCTGCTCATGTGCGGATCGAGCGCGGTCATTCGTAACCCGCAGGGGGCGATTTTAGTCCAGCACCGGCGCGATAATGGCCTGTGGAATCTGATCGGCGGCTTGCAGGAGATCGGCGAAGACCCCGCCGGTACAATCCTGCGCGAGATTGTCGAGGAGACCGGCTTGCACGTCACGATCGAGCGTCTGCTGGGGGTTTATGGGGGGGATGCTTACTGCATGACCTATCCCAATGGCGATCAAGCGTCATATGTCAACGTCGCCTTCGTTTGTACCAGTACCGACACCCATCTACAAGCCGATGCCGAATCACTCGCCCTGCGCTGGGTCGATCCGACCGCCCTGCCTGAGCCTTTCGACGACAAGCACCGCCAGCTGATCGACCACGCTTTCCAGCGTACCACGCCCTATTTCGCCCCTTAATGGCTGAATTAGACCAGCGTCATGGGTAAACTTCATCTTTTTCGTTATAATTGAGTATAGGGATCAGCGATTGACGAGAGTGATGAGGCATCATGGCACAGGCTTTTTCATACGAAGATACGAAACCGCAATTATTTTTAGACGATTTACATCAGATTGATGTGCCCAAATTATTCGACTCGCGCCTGTCTAACGAACAACGCAAGAACTTGATTAATCTCACGCGCAAACGCCTATCGGATTGGATGGACGAGCTACAGCGCCAGATTACGACCATCAAGCGGCGCACTACTCAAGAGAACCGCGACGAGATCAAGCTCGCGCTCGCGCCTTACTTGAAGCTGGAAGAACTGGGCAAGCAACTGACGCGGCGCGTGATCGACCTTGATAAGCAGATGAAGCAGGGCCGTGTCTTGCCCAAGGGCTTCGCCTTCGGTACTGAGATATTCGGTGATTGGGATACGGGCGAATGGCGCTTCGGCAATGCACAAGAGGCGACCGCCTTCGAGGAGATGATGACGATTTATCATCGTCTGCAAGATACAGTCAAGCCGGATTATGACGCGCTCTCGCGGGAACTCAAACTGGCGCAGAGACGCTTGAAGCAACAAGAGCGAGATTTAAAGGGCTTGATGGCGCAATACAAATGGCGCAAGAGTCCGCTGAATCTGCTGGCTAATCTCGTGGTTCCCTTCGTGGTGATGATCGGGGTACTCGTCGCCGGTTGGATGCTGTTCAAGCAGCCCACGCCCGTTGTCCGCGATGCACTGGTCTACAATCAGATTGTCGGCGGGGGCTTGCTGGTGGTCGGGCTAGTCGCCGCGATGATGATGATTGTGCTGGTGCGGCGGCGGCGGCGGGCGATCGTCCGTATACAAGCGGATGGCAAAGCCGCCAAAGCCCACCTGCGCGAGCTAAAAGCCGATTTCAAGCAGATTCGGCTGGAGTTCTATCCGGTTGAAGACCTCTACAAAGACCTGCGGATGCAATACAAGCAAATTCGCCGCCAGTTCCCGCCGGAATAGTAACTACTCAGGGGCGTTGCCCCTGCAACAAAAACCACGCGACATCCTAAAGAGCCAATAATCGAAGCGGATCGTGACGTGCGACACACCGATCTCGCAATAGGCTATACCATCATGAGGCAAACTCTGCTACGATCACCGCTTGTGATATGCAAACGGAGCGGGCGGATAAACCCCATGACTCACATTCAATACGACTTTGACATCGACGGCGCACTACACGAGAACCCATTTTTAGATCGCTATGAGCTGCATCTGATGTTCGAGCAGACCAAGCAATCGCTGCACAAGGCGCTGGCGCGGAAGCTGGGCGATATGACCTGTGGCGAACACGGCGAAGCGGCGACGATCACCATCAGCGGGCGTTACGATGCTGAGCGCGAAGAGATGGACATTCAGTATCATATTGATACCTGTTGTAAGCTCTTCACGGTGCGCGTGGTGAAAACGCTCAACAGCGTCAATTAAGCCGATACCGCATCGCCATAACCGACGCTGGGCTATATCTCCCTAAATTTTTTCCTGAAAAACCTTTACGATAACCCAACAGATAATCACCCCCACCCCGTGAATTTGAGACCGAGGTATGTGCTGTGTATATTCGTCGTGACTATAGCAAATCCTTCTTTCGTGATCGCAAGCCCAAACGCCACATCGTCCGCAATTTGCTGATTCTGCTGGCGCTTATCGGCGCAATTGGCGGCTATTTCTACAACGCGACCGAGGGACAAGTCATCAAACAACCAGAGATGGCGGTCACCGTCGCGCTCAGCTTCATCGCGCCTGAGATGACCCCCACGCCCCAACCGAGCTATCTCGCGTCGCAGGCACAGAATATGTTCTGGGCGGGGGCGTTAGATGATGCCGTTGAGACGATGGCGCAGGTGGTCGCGATGCGCCCTGATAGCGTCGACTATCTGTACGAATATGGGATGCTCTTGCTTGATTTGAACGGCGATGCCGAAGATGTTGAACAGACCGCGCTCGATATTATCGCGATCGACCCCAACGACCCGCGCGGGTATTCCCTGCGAGCGCGGGCGCTGGTATGGCAGGGGAGTCCATCCGGCGCGATTCCGGTCGCGCTCGCAGGCATCGACATCGACCCCGACTTCGCGCCGCTTTATCAAGCCCTCGCGCGGGCTTATATTGGCGAGGGACAACTGCGCGAGGGGCAAGAGATGGGTTTGCGCGCCGTCGAGCTAGCGCCGGGCGATGTGCGCTCGCACTGGGCCTATGCGACATCGCTGGCGCAGAGTGGCGCACGCGACGAGGCGATTTTAGAGTACGAGGCGACCGTACAGGTCAATCCCAATTTCCTGCCGCCTTATTTTGAACTCGCGTTTCTCTATCTCGCCAGCAACCGCGATCAAGAAGCGATCGATACCTATGATCGTATTCTAGGCGTGCAACCGCGTAGCGCGCGCGCGCTTCTGCGCCAGTGCGAAGCCTACCGCAAGATCGGGCAGTTCCAGCGCGCGATGGGCTTGTGTCAGGATGCTGTCACCAGTGATCCCGACTTTTTGCCGGCGCAATACCGCTACGGTCTCTTGCTCTATAACGAGTTCGATTTTGCCGGCGCACAGCAAGCCTTCCAGCGCTGTGTCGATCTGGACGCGAGCAATCTGGAATGTACCTATCGTCTCGGCTTGACGTATTACTATCTAGCGCGTGATAGCTACCGCGTGAATTGCGAGGGTAATCGTGCGCTATCCGGTTGTGAGTCGGTCGCGGTGTGTCAGCAGGGGTGGCAGTTGTTGCAGGATAGCCTCGTGATGGCGCAAGCCCGCGAAAACGTCGATGCCGATATTGACATCATCCGCGAGGGGCTAGGTGCAATCTCTGGCGATCCGGCCTGTGCGGGGATTTCTGGCAGACGCTTCCCGACGATGACCCCGCCGCCGAGTACCGATGAAGCCCCCGCTACTGCACCGACGATTGTCCCGACACCGACCCCCTTGCAATTTTAAACGAGGTGAAAGCTGATGTACGTCAAAACACCGAAGCGTTATCGCGGTGCTGTCCGCCGCAGTCCGTTTTCTTGTGGGCGCTATTTGCTGTGGTTGCTGATGATCCTGTTCATCACGATCGGGGTCGGCATCTACCAGAATCGGCAATTGCTGCAACCGCGGGTGGATCGCGTCGCGGCGACGATGATCAGCAATCTGGACGCGCAAATGGCGACGATGAACGCGCCCACCCCGCGCCCGACAATCGACCCCGCGACCAACTTAATCACGGGCAATAATGCGTGGGAGCGCGGCGACATCACCAGCGCCTTGATCGCCTACGAGGAGATTATGCCCAGCCTGCCCAACGATGTCACTGTGCATCAGCGCGCCACAATGGGCATGCTCACACGGGGTAAAGCGAGCGATGCGCTGGACTATGCCGCCAACACCGTCACCGCTGATCCCTTCGACAGCGATGCATGGGCGACACAGGCTTTCGCCCTCGCGTGGGAAGAACAGTACACCGCCGCGATTGCCAGCGCGTATCAGGCCTTGGACATCACCCCCGATAATGGGCGGGCGCTGGCGTTCCTCGCCTATGCCTACTGGGGCAACGGGCAGGGCGAACTCGCCAATAGCCGCGCGAGCGAAGCCTTGCGCGTCGCGCCGGAACGCTGGGAAGGCTACTGGGTGCGCGGCTTAATCCGCGAGAATACGCGCTTCGATTTTGAGGGCGCACTCGCCGATTATCAGGCGGCGTATGATTATGCGCTGGAGCAAAATCCGGCGATGGCGGGCATCACAGCGACGGGCATCGCCCGCATTTACCTGAGCTACGATGTGCCGGCGGCGATCAACATCTTAGAAGAAGCGCGCGCGATTGATCCCGATAATACGTTAGTGCTGTACTGGTTGGGGCGCGTGCAGTTCCAGTATCGGGGCGATTATGGGCAGGCACAAACGCCCCTCGCCGATTGTGTGCGCGTCAATCCGGTTGATACTGATTGCCAGTATTATCTGGGGCGCACGCTCGACCGGCTCGGCGATCAGGCGAGTGCGTTACAAGCCTTCACCACTGCGATCGACAACGGCACCCAATCCGCGCGCACGTACTGGTGGGCGGCGAATATGCACGTCGCGCTGGGCAGTTGTAGCGATGCCACGCCCTATCTTGAGACGGGCTATCGCATGGTTTTACCCGGCGACCTGCCAGCTGTCGATGAAGGCGTGACCGAGCTTGAGGATGCCTACGACGCGCTCCTCAGCACTTGTCGCATCGCGATTATCCCTAGCAACAACAACGACGCGACCGCTACCCCCGCCCCGACGAACACGCCAGCACCGGCAGTTGACAGCGGTCGCTGAGCGTCTGTAACGTTTCTGTCACGCTGACGTAACGGTGCGCGTGTATGATGAAGATAGTTCAGACAAACGCGGTACACCTGCTCTACAAAAGTGGTTGTACCCCCTACTTCCCAGATAGGGTTGACAACTGAACACCAATGGTTTTGTTAGTGCGTAGACACATTTACCTGTCTATTCTACTATCCTATGTCACCTACCCCCCGATCTCATGTCAAGGGCATGAGATCACTTTTTTGGCTCTTTGGGATTTCGCGTGGTTTTTATCGCAGGGGCTTTGCCCCCACACCCCCATAAGGAACTATCGTTCCTTGACCTTGTTCTTTTTGAACGCGCAGCGTTCAAAACACCAAAAGTTTTTGGTGTCCCCTTTTTTCAAAAAGGGGACAAAAGGAGCTTGACCACGCAAGATACGAAAGCCCCACTTTTTTTTGTAACTGCTCAGGGGCGTTGCCCCCGAACCTCCGCAAAGGACGATTGTCCTTTGAACCTGTACCCGCGCACGCTTTGCGTTCGGCAAAACTGGGATGCAGGGGAGACATTCCCTGCTGGGGCGTGGGGTGAAACCCCACAAGAAGACTCTACCTGAGTAGTTACTTTTTTTCTTTCGTATCTTGCGGGTACAACCATATGATAGCGTGGGTGGTATGTCAGCCCGTACCCTCACTCTCCTTCAAGGCGATACGTTTACGATCTTGCTAGCCAGAGACTTTAGTCTGTGGTGAAAGGCGATTTTATACCGTAATCGTACTCAGTATCCCTCAAACATCACCCCAAAAAGATGTGGGGGCGCTGGGAGACGGGGAGATAAG